>NZ_BAAHYK010000021.1:0-106191 GCF_054657595.1 Desulfocicer niacini | reverse complement strand
AAATGTCGTTCGGCGGCCTGGGTGCGAAAATACTCATTTTGCACTCTTCCAGGCTCCGCGAAAATGAACAAATATTTTGAGCTGGCTAAATTAATGCTGTCAATTCTTCCAATCGTGGGGCAGGAAAAAGCGTTTGCTCTAAAAGGCGGGACGGCTTTGAACTTTTTTTATTTGAATCTGCCGCGGTTATCTGTTGATATTGATTTAACATTTCTTCCAGTTAAACCAAGGGATGAAACTTTAAAGGATATTACAAATTCACTCAGTAGAATTTCAGATAAGGTTAAACGATTATTTCCCCTTTGTCAGATTCAAAAATTAAAAATAAAAGATATGGATTATACATACAAGCTGATTATCAAAAGCCAAGGCAACTTGGTTAAAATAGAGCCGAATTTAATATTGCGAGGAAGCTGTTATCCCCCGATTCCAAAACCATTATGCAAAAATGCCGAAGATATTTTCAAGATGGAAATGGAAATTCCGGTACTCTCTTTTGCAGATCTTTATGGCGGAAAGATATCAATAGAATGCTACGGATTTCACCGTAGATTCTGGTGTTAAGTTTATCTTAGATGAGATTTGTTGATACTTTAAAAAAACATCGTAATCAACCACACGTCTCCTTAGATGAGTACACAAGATGAGTACACACGGAGATTAAGATTACAGCTTGGAACCGAGGTTAAACCCAAAACAAGCGCGTTTTCAAAAGAGATATACTTATGAGCAGCCCGCTGTTTGAGGTATTATTTTTGCCGCCAACTTGCCATCCAGTAGAAACACGAGCCCCCAGTTTTTTTGAGTATTGCCAGTTGTGTTGTGTTTCATGTTTTTGTAGATAAACTGGATCTTATCAAAGGTTTTTTATTAATCTGGTTTTTGTGTTCGCCGGATTCATGGGCTGGCTGACGTCCGTATGGGGAGACGTAACACATAATGCCGGCTCCCTTATTGTGGTTGGGCTTTGTGCATCCATAGGCTATTTTACAAAAAGAATAGAAGATCGCATTGCGCCTGGACTGATTTAAATTTGTCCGGTGCTTTAAATTTTCAAGCGACCTGCCACAACATTACACCTTGGCAAACAGTCTGTTCCTGATGAAATATTTTGTCAACAGCCTGACTGGTTATATAAGCTTTTAATTTTTGGCGGATTTCCGGCGTGACCTCTGTTATGCCTTGGATAAAAAAGCTGATATTTTCCACAGCTTCATCAATGGTCTCTTTGCGGTCATGGGTCCAGACATTGAAGTCGATTTGGGGCCGATATCCCAGGGCGTAAACATAGGTGAAGGGATAAATGAAATCCCATGATGTGGGTTCAAGTTCTTGGCCGGTAATACGCAGCCACAGATCGTTGTAACAACTGCGCCACCCCCCGCCGGAAAAGGTGCTCAGGTAGCAGAAGTTTCGGGAGGCTTGCATTACTTTGTTCAGTGTTTCCGGATCGTAAACACCAGGGCTCATGGAAGCAAACACCAGGTCAAATTGACCAGACAGCCTCTCTTTTTCCAAATCCACATCCTGCCATGTCTGCTGCCTGATTTGGATCTGATCCGGCCCAATACCTTTGGCAGACATCTTCTCCTTAAGGATTTTGATCATGCCGCCGGAAGGTTCCAGGGCGACTACTCTTGCTCCCATTTCCGCCATTGGAACGGCCCAGGTGCCCGATCCTGCACCGACATCCAGAACACGGCTTTCGGGTTGAAGTGCACCGGCTTTTTTGAGCATGGACAAAATGCGCTCTTTTCTGGCGACGGCTTGCGGTGTGGCGGATCGTTTGTCAAACACCTGGGCGCGTTTGTCCCATTTTTTGTTAGGACTTTTGTTTTTTGTTTTTTCAGGATCGTTTTTTAATTGATTAAGCCACAGATCTTTCCATATGCTTTGGTTGTTTAACGGGAATAAATTCATATTGACAGCTCCTTTAATCGTTTATGGGAATGACTTTTTTTAATCAATGGCATTTCATTTCTTTTCTATAAATCCAGCAATTTCAAAACAACCTTTACCCCTTTGGCGGAGTGTTCCTGGATTTTTGCGGATGACGGAGGGGTATCCAAACCGGTAAGCAAGGTCATGCGCATGGACACAAGGGTGTTTAGAAAAACGTCGATTTCGAATTGGGCGTCATCAATATTGAATCGGTCCTTGAAAAATTGAGCCAGTCGGGTTTTGGTCCGCCTAGGGCCAACGGCATAAAAAGCGCGTGTTATTTCCGGGACCATGGGACCTTCGGAGACCAGCAGGCGAATATTAGCCAGATGTTCCTTGGACAAATGCCTTTCAATGTATCCCACTGCAAAGGTGTTCAGGGCTTTTGTGGTGTCTTCCAGGTCCAAAGCTTTCAAGAAATCATTGCTCGCCTGAAGTCTCTGGGCTTCCAGGGCCGACTTGAAAAGGGCCTCTTTGGATTCAAAATATCGGTATACCGTTTGTTTGGTGACACCGGCCTGCTCGGCAATTTTATCCATGCTGGTGCTAATGAAGCCGTTTGATTGAAATAATTTCTGTGCGGCTTTAAGTATGCTTTCCATCTTCAGTTTTTTATTTTGTTCTATTTTTTTCATGTGCGGTTGCCTGTTGTTTTTTAAATGAAAGAGTAGGCGAGCCTAACATTCTTTCAAGCTTCGTTGTGGGCGAACCCGGGTCCCAAATCCCGGTCCGCCCGTGGTGGTTATATGAAAGTGCTCAATAAGTTATTGAGTTCTTTCGACTTTCGTTTTGGGCTGTGTCCGACAGATGATGTGTCAGGTCCGCCCGTACCTGCTATATAAAAAAACAAACTCAACAGTATGATTCTTTTTGTTGACAGGTCATCTTAAAATCAATATATCATACCATACCGTATGGTATGATTTTAATCAAGGATTAATTTAAGGACATAAAAATAGCAAAGGAAGAAAAAATGAAAGTTTTGGTTGTTTATGATTCTCTGAGTGGAAACACGGAGAAGGTCGCCCGAAAGATAGATGAAACATCGGCCAAGGCGGCACCCGTGATTTCAAACAACAACACCAAACATAATCTAATGGAATGGTATAGGCATTGAATTACTCATTACAAGAAATTTATGACAAGCTTAATCATATTTTTTTGAAATATAAACAATTACCACATGCTGGTAAAAAACAATGGCTATGATAACATGGGGAGAATCAAATTTATCAAAACTGATTCAGTGATAAGTCCTTAGATTTATTTTAAAAAAGAGATTGACTTTGGCTTATAAAAAGTTTACCGTAGTTCTAACTAGATACAGTTATAAGTATGTAATCTTTTTATAACAAGGTGCTTTATGAATCCAGTACAAAACCCCTTTGCTCCAGGTGCAGGTTCTCAACCTCCTGAATTGGCCGGCAGAGACAGTATAATTTCAGATGCTGATATTGCTATCCAACGTATTTCAGCTGGAAAAAACAGCAGATCACAAATTCTTACAGGATTAAGGGGGACTGGCAAGACTGTACTTTTAAACAAGATTGAAAACGATGCAGAGTTCCATGGTCATATAACCTCTTTTATTGAATCCCCTGAAAAGGGAAATCTGCCGAATTTATTGTACCCTAAAATCTACCAGGTATTATATAAAATTTCTAAAGTGGAAAATGCTAAAAGGTATGCGCATAAAGCGATGCGTGCTTTAAAAGGCTTTGCCGCTGCCTTCAAGATCTCAGTTGGAGATGTTTCCCTTGCGGTTGATCCGGAAGCAGGGATTGCAGACAGTGGAAACCTTGAAATGGATATCTGTGATTTGTTTGTCAGAGTTGGCAATGCAGCAAAGGCAGCGGGCAAGGTATGGACTATATGTATTGATGAAATGCAGTATCTGTCTGAATCGGAACTGGCCTCTCTTATTGTGGCAATACACAGGTCTAATCAAAAACAATTGCCAATATTACTTTTTGGAGCAGGTTTGCCACAAATCGCGGCCTTATCCGGGAATGCCAAATCATATGCTGAGCGACTGTTCTCTTTTCCTTCTGTGGGACCGCTTGACAGACTCTCTGCGATTCATGCAATTAAGAATCCAGTTGAAAAGGAAGGTGAAACAATATCTGAAGAAGCTCTTGAGGAAATAGTTAAACAAACACAAGGCTATCCCTACTTTCTGCAGGAATGGGGATATCAGGCATGGAATGTGGCAGACAGCTCACCAATACATCTTAAAAATATTGACAGTGCCTCTGATTTGGCGCTTAAACGACTGGATGAGAGTTTTTTTCGTGTTCGGTTTGACCGGTTAACCCCGAAAGAGCGTGAATATGTTCAGGCTATGTCAAAGCTTGGAAAGGGACCGTACAGGTCGTCAGAGGTTGCGGAACAATTGGGCGAGGATGTCAAGGCCCTTGGCCCTTGCCGGGCTAAAATAATCGCAAAAGGAATGATTTACAGTCCATCTTACGGTGATATTGCTTTTACAGTGCCGATGTTTGAGGATTATATAAATCGTCTTTTTATGAATCCAAAGAGAACTTAACCCTTCAAAACAAAAACATGCTGCGGACAAGTCGAAGATGTTTGCGTTAATTAACTGAGATACAGAAAAACGACATTTTGAATCAAGCAGCAATGCTTGCATTACATGTTTTCTTCATGATGACAATCTTCTGATGATTTCTCGAACTCATCCACGACCCGGGCAGCTTCCCGCCACACCCGGATGCCGCTCTACATCCTGATTCCTGAGCCGAAATGCTGGATGGCTATGCTGTGATTACCCTCTGAAATTTCTTCCGATATTCCGTTGGTGCCAAACCGGTCTGCTTTGAAAAGATCTTGCGGAAGGTACTACTGTCTTCGTAACCTACCAGATACGTAATTTCATCAAAGGAATGCATTCCTTTTTCCAGCAATCGTTTGGAGGTTTCAACCCGAATGCTCTGTTGATACCTCAGAGGGGTTTCCCCGGTGGCGGTTTTAAATCGCCGTTCCAATGAGCGACGACTCATACCAATTTTACAAGATAGATCATCATAATTAAAATGCTTATCAAAATGATCCTCAATCCACTTTTGAGCTGCAAGAATTTTATCGTCACTGTGATCTTTTCGATACTGAAACACGGAATAAGGGGACTGGGAGGTCCGGCCCATGTCAAAAAGCATGGATTTTGAAGACTGCAACGCCACTTCATGCCCACAATATTTTCCCACCAGATAGAGAGAAAGATCCATACCAGCGCTATAGCCACCTGAACAAAACAGATCACCCTCATCGGTAATCAACCGCTCAGGTTTGAGTTTTATCTGGGGATACCGTTTTTTGAATTGATCTGCAAAGCCCCAGTGGGTGGTTGCCGTTTTACCATCCAGCAACCCGGTTTCTGCAAGTACGAATGCCCCTGAACAAACTGTGGCAATATGGGAACCCTCGTGATATCGATCCTTTAACCATTCAAGAACCTCACCTTGCATACGAAGGGTTTTATCAATATTCATAATGGAAGCCACCACAATCAGATCCGTCTTCCTTATGTCATGAATCGATCCATCAGGCACCATCTTGACGCCGTTTAAACATTTAAAGGGCTTGCCGATGCTTGTCACTAACCTGACGTCAAAGTAGGGTATTATTCCCAGCCCATTAAAATAATTCCACATCACCCCTGCCTGGGAAAACACCTCCATGGGACTGATAATGGAGAAGCCCATGCTGTTCTGCATGGCCAGTATTGTTACTTTTTTCATCTCACCTCCCAAAATGGCACAATCCAACTCTATAATGTCGTATTTACCACTTCAAAACAAATAAATCAAAAGCTATCTTAATACCAAGACAGATGCCCATGTAATTTTGACCACACTCTATTGCTGTAATAACGGTGTCCACTCCCACCATATTGTTGTCAAATCATGTGAGTATAATTTTTTACAAGGCTATCACAAAACTGATTATGAAATGGGATCGGGAAACAACAACATCGGGGGACAATGAAATGAACACAAAATGTGAAAAAATTCTTGAAGATTACAGAAAAGCTGATTTTACTAATCGTTTGTATATATTCTTGGAGTTCCGGGAGTTGAGAAAGACCTTTTATAAAATCGAGCAAAAAGAGACGAAAATGGATTTTTTCAAAACCACCCTCCCTGAAAACTTGGAGCGGATATGAATATTGATCGACTAAATGGATTTGATCTATTAAAGAAAGTCATCAATGGAGAAATCCCGTTACCCTCTATGGCGGTAACCATCCCAATGAAATTGATGGAGGTGGGAAAGGGCTTTGCGGAATTTCAAGCTGAAGCTAACAAAAACCATTTAAACCCAATGGGAACCGTCCACGGAGGCTTCGCAGCCACTATACTGGATTCTGCAACAGGATGCGCCGTGCATACAATGCTGGGGCCAGGGGACAATTATGTAACGATTGATCTCAATGTGCAACTGCTCAAACCATTACCCATAGGCACCCCGCTAAAGGCACGAGCAAGGGTTATTCATTGTTCGAAGCGACTGGGTGTCTCTGAAGGCTCATTAAAAGATGAAGACGGCAATATCTATGCACATGCGACGGCCACCTGCATGATTTCAAGAATGAATAGAGATAAATTTTAGATACAATTGGGATAAGGCTATAAGGGGGAAAACATACCATGCCTGCCAAAATATCAGAAAAATTTATGAATACGGAAGGTGAGAAACCTTTCTTCCGCCAATTTACAGGATATAATGAACCACAATATAAAGGAGACAGTAAAATGTCAGACAATTATGTTAAGGCCGATACACAAAATTGACATTATGATCGCATTGTAATAATAATGAATACTGTGTAATAACAATTGGGACCAGATAATGGTAAATATGAATATTGACAGCGAAAACAGATGGACGCGCAGGGAATTTATGAGATTAACCATGTTGGCAATACTTCAGGCGATGACCGGCTGTAGCCCCAATGCAATGACAATTGAAGACAAACCGCTCCACCATACAACAGGAGGGTTCCGTAACTATCCGCTGGTTCCCAGGCCGGAAACGCCTGGGTTTTCCTTTTTTTTCAGGAGGGTCATAGGAGGGTGTTTTGATACACCAACGGTTCCGGAAAACCACGTGATAAAGGAATCCCTTGCACTATCGAACTTAAAAAATTATTCAGGATCTGAAACCCTCACATGGATAGGGCATTCAACCTATCTGATGAGACTTGGAAATAAAAATATTTTGTTTGATCCGTTTTTCAGCGATGTGGCAAGCCCGTTTCCCGTCGGTCCGGAACGATATGTACCACCCGGAATATCACTGGCTAAACTTCCCCCGGTTGATATTATCATTATCTCACATAACCACTATGATCATCTGGATGCCAAAACGATTGAGACCATGCCCGGCAAAGAAAGGATTCATGTATTTGTGCCTTTGGGTTTAAAATCGTTTTTTGCTGAAAGAGGCTATCAAAGTATCCGGGAATTGGATTGGCATCAATCAGCTGGTTTGGATGGGCTGAATATGACCGCTCTTCCTGCAGTCCATTTTTCTAGTCGGGGACTTGGCGATCGTAATGAAACATTATGGTGCTCCTGGGCGGTCCGCTCAGATAATAAAAGTTGTTTTTTTGCCGGAGATACGGCGTATTCACCAACCCTTTTCAAGGAGATCGGCAAAAGGTTCGGTTACTTTGATGTCGCCATCGTTCCCATCGGAGCATATACACCGGTCAATGTGATGAAACCTGTCCATACAAATCCGGAAGAAGCCGTTCAGGTTGCAAATGATGTAAAAGCCAGCCTGATCATACCATCACACTGGGGGACCATCGTATTGACGGATGAATCACCTTGGGAACCTCCTGAAAGATACCGGGCCTTTGCCGTAAAAAACGGCATTGGCGATGACCGGGCTTGTATTATGAAGATCGGTGAAACAAGAGGCTTTTGATAGTGCACTGATATCGCCCCTTGGATTATATTTCAACAACGAAAATGAACCGAGTGATAACGGTTATTTTCAAAGTTGGAAAAGTTATTAAAACGGTAGTTGAAGGCGGTGGCTATCAAGACACTTGTCGCATTTTTTGAAATTTTCTTCTCTTACAACTCTGAGCACCGCCGTTGTCGGCATGGATCACCGGTGGTTTCAAGATGCACCCCCTGAGCCAGGATACCCTTTCGGCATCCGGCAGCAGGATGCTTTTTTGCCGGGCATCCTGACGCCATTTATATAATGTGGCCTCGCTGATACCCTCTTCTTTGGGCAACTGGTTGATCGGTCTGGGATGCGGTGGCATCATTTTTTTGAGTACAGCTTCTTTTCGTTCCGTTGTGTATCGCATGAACTTTCTCCTGTATTTCTATAATAGCGTTTTTCAGTTCATGTGACAATTGTCCTAACAGTGGGGGATAATCATGCACTACTTTCGCTTTTGACCTCATCCAGGACTTTTCGAACCGTTTTTGCCAACTCGGCCCTATCCAACGGTTTGTAAACCAACGCCTTAATACCAATTTTGGTGGCTGTTTGGACAGAGATTCTTTTGTTGTATCCAGTACAGACAATAACAGGTATGTCTTGACGAATTTTAATCAGCTCATCCGCAAGCTTGTCACCGGTTAATCCCGGCATGGTCATATCTGTGAGAACCAGATCAAAGGCATAAGCATTTGATTGAAACAGATTGAGCGCCTTTTTGCTGCTGGTCATGGCAGTGACAGAATATCCTAATTTTTCAAGATGTTGACTGCCGATTTTGGCGATAGCGGCTTCATCATCAATAAAAAGAATCCTCTCAGAGCCGATGGGTAGATCTTCTTTTGTATATGGCTGATTTGTTTGATTCATTTTCGTAGTTGGCAGGTAAATCGAAAAGACAGATCCTCTTCCCAATTCACTGGAAACCTCGATTATGCCACCATATTTTTTAACAATGCTGTGAACCAGGGCAAGCCCCAGTCCGGTGCCTTCTCCGGGCTCTTTGCTGGTGTAATAGGGATCAAATATCGCCCCAATAACATCTGGTGCTATGCCGGTACCTGTGTCTGATATGCGCAATTTTATATATTCACCTGGTTTTAGATGTTGTCCCTGAAGTATTTCATATTTTTCAAATCTAATATCTTCAAGATCGACTTTCAGTAGACCGCCGCTTTCTTCCATCGCATGCGCAGCATTTGTACATAGGTTCATGATGATTTGGTGTAACTGGGTTGGATTTCCCATGATCGATGATTCGCTTGGTATGTTTTGTTGGATGTCTATTGTAGTCGGGATGGATGACCTTATAAATTTCAGTGCCTCTTTTATAATGGGTTTTACCAGTATCGGTTTTATTTCCTCATCCGATTTCCTTGCAATGGTCAAAATTTGTTTGACTAAATCTTTGGCCCTTTGCCCGGCCTTATACACCTCTTGCAAATTCTCTTCTACATTCGAGCCTTTTGCAACGTCATCCAGAGCAATTTCAGTGAATCCGATAATTGATGAAAGGATATTGTTAAAGTCGTGGGCGATTCCACCTGCAAGCGTACCGATTGATTCTATTTTTTGTGCTTGAAAGAGTTGATTCTGCATATCTTTTCTTTCTGCCTCAGCCATCTCTCTGGTATGAATCTCCGAAAGGAGTTGGCGATTGGTTGTCTCAAGTTTACTTGTCTGTTTGCTTATTTCTTTTTTCAGCCGATGATTCCAGAACAAAATAAGACCAATAACCACGAAAATCAAAGCAAGGCCTTGGAGAAGGTACTGAAATATCTTGCCTGGATCGAGACCGGGTGCATATTCGACATTGACCCACTTTTCCCGTATGTTTTTTTGTTGTAATGACGTCAATGACGCAAGTCCTTTTTCTACGATTCCGACCAATTCCGGCAGATTCTCGTGAACAGCAAAGTGAAGCTCTTCTGAAGCATAACTCACCGGTCCGGCAATCTTTAAATTTGTAAGATTTTCCTTTCTTATCCAAAAAATGGAAGAAGAGAGATTGCCGATCATGGCATCTGCCCTTCCATCTGAAACGGCTTTTAATGTCTCTTGCAGCGTCGCATACAGGGTGGGTTGAACCTCTGTATTGTCCCTTAGATAACCTTCGTGAGACGTTTCTTTCTGGACAGCGACTCTCATGCCCTTAATGTCGTCAAGTGAAGATATAAACGGCGTGCCCGTCCTGGTGATGATAACCCGCTGATAATACATATACGGCTTGGAAAAGAGGAGGAACTTCTCTCGTTCAGAAGTCTTTCCAACACATGGCAGCATATCAATTTCACCTTGCCTGGTCTTTTCCACAGCCTTTTTCCAGGATAATCCGGGTGCCACCTTGAAGTTCAACGCGATCCGTTGTTCCAAAATGTGAAGATACTCAGGAACAATACCCGTATAGTGACCCGCCTCATCAATAAACTCGAACGGAGCAAATTCAGGGTCAACGCCCAGTAAGATCTCAGGGTGCTCTTTGACCCAGGCGGTTTCTTCGGCGGTGAGGGCATTCTTCTGCTGAAGCAGAGCCGGGCCTTCCAACGTAACAAGAGCCGAAATCCATGACTGGTGAAGTTTAAGCCGCTTCTTTTCGGTAATCGCACCCAGGGCTTTATCCAGAATTTTTGCAAATTCAGGCCAATCTTTCCGGGTGGCGATCCTCTCACCATGCATAAGCATATCATAGCGGGCTGCAATCTTGAGATTGGTAATCCCATTTACTTTGGATATATAGTCACATACACCAATAACGCCTACGTAGCAGTCAGCCAGGCCTGTAGATACTGCTGTTAATCCATCAAGCGGCGTTTGGACCATTACCGGGATAATATCCGGATGGTTCTGCAATGTTATTTCGGCGGAATAGTATCCATTAACCAAGGCCACTTTTTTACCTTTAAGATTTTCCGGCCCCTGGATCTCCTGATAGTCCTGTTTTGTCATTATCACCAGTGGCGTTGGTAAATAAATATGGGTAAAGTTGAGAAACTCTGTCCTTTCCGGTGTCTCCACAGCTGTAAGAATTGCATCAAGTTTTCCCTGTCTGGCATAATCAATGATTTGAGGCCATTTCAACCCCTCGACGATATCTATCTCGACATCCAGATACTGAGCAACGAGATTAATGGTGTCGATAGCGATTCCTTGATAGTCGCCACCCTTATTCCTGAAACTGTAAGGCGCATATCCCTTGTCTACTCCCAGACGGATCACTTTGTGCCGGGCAAGCCACTGCCTTTCATCTTCAGTAAGTGGAATCGATTGCATTTCCCTGAAAAACGAGAGGTCAAAGTCAACACCTGAGAGATACGAATTGATTATTTTATGGAAAAGAGAGCCAGGATCGGCCTTGAACTGTCTGATATGTTGGTCAATAGTTCTTGCAATGCCAATGTATTTCTGTTTTTGGGGGAAGGCGAACTTGAGATGCACCGGATTGAAAACGATCGGTGTCTTGCTGATCTCATACTCTCCTTCAGTCAATGCACCGAAAAGTCTGTTGACCACACCGGCGTCGGCTCTGCCATCCTCAATCATTGCCAGAGCCTCATGATAGCTTTCTACTGGGAGGACTTTCGTATCAAGTTCAAATTTTGAAATCAGGTTTTCAATACCACCTTCGCCAACCGTATGAATATCTTCCTTTACTGCTGCTATCGTTCGTCCATTGAGATCGAAAAGAGAGTTTGCCTCAACATCCTTACGGGTATAAATGGTGGCCCAGTTCAAAAAAACGCTTTCTTGGGAAAAATAGAATTTTTTTCGCCGTTCTTCTGAGTAAGCTATGTCCAACATGATATCCAAGTCATTGCTTTCCAAGCGTTCCAAGCACTCGTTCCAGGAGCACAATACAAATTCCAGTTCCCATTTTTCACGCTCAGCTATGATCTTGAGTATTTCCGGAAAAATTCCGACAGCCTCACCTGAACTGTTGGTATAGACCTTTGGAGGATTTTCATATACACCCACTCGAAACTTCTGCAAAGATTGGGATGCTCCGGCACTATCTTGAGTCGCAGGGAGGACTAAAATTAGCAACGCAAACAACAAAAATTTAAGACGAAGTATCAGGGTAGGCATGAAAATCTCCTCTACATTGGGATGCTCTGTTTTTTCTAAATAGGCAAGCGGTAGGGTGAGTATCAACGAAAACTATGCCTTTAACATTCTTGCATTATTCATGAGTTTCCTAAAACTTAACCATGCTCCCGGTATCCTTTAATAAATTCGTATTCCTATAAAGCAATCGTGTCAAGGTATTTCATTGAGATGTAACACACTGTATTGATAATAAATGAATATCAAAAAGCACTCAGTCTATAAATGATCCTGTCGTCAGACTGGTATTCATTGAAATGGAATTGATCATCTCCTAAATAACCTTTCCATTGCCTAATTGAAAATATAAAAAGCCAGTACTCTTTGTGGAGCCTGGCTTGTTTATTAATTGAAGAACAGGCATGGGGATTTTCATCCTCTGCGTAAAATCAAAGTTGATGCATTGTAAAGTTGAATACGTGTGGGTGTGAAAATTAAATTTTATTGGAGATTAAGTTGAATACTCGGTCGCCTCTAAAACTCAAGACTACTTGCATTATACACAAATGTCCTGAAACTTGACTATACATTCACTATTCCCTTTATGGCAATATAAGTGAGATACCAACGAAATAACAAAAACAGCCCCTGCCAGATGCGGCAGAGGCTGTTGTATCTACAAACGGGTGATCAGGTAACAATAAAAAACTTTGTCTTGATCTCAGCCATCAATGGCTGATAACCCCAGTACTACTTTTTGGCATGGCAGTCATTGCATGAAGTGGGACCATAGCTTTCACCGGCTTTTTTACGATCTCTGTGGCATTTGATACAGGTTTTATTCATAACCTGTTTTCTTTTTAGTTCCTTGGCCACTTTTAATTTTTTAATGACGCCCAGCTCCATGGGGAATACATCATGGCATGCCTTGCAATCCTTAAGGGTGTCCTGGTGTTCCCTGTGGGGGAAGGTAATTTCGCCCTTGGAGCCCCCGTCAAGGGTGATGGACTCTGCACCGGTATTTACCACGGCAAATGCGGCCACGGCGGAAAAGATCAGTAATCCTGCCACAATAACGGCCAGTTTCATCGGTTTCATAGAAGACCTCCTGTTTTTTTGATTGTGGAACTTGATTTGATTTACCAGTTTCGGGCCATGATTTCAAAATATGCTGCCGGTTTCACACAGGCCGGGCATTTGTCCGGGGCTTGATCCCCCTTGTGGATATAGCCGCAGCTTAAACACCGCCAGGCCATTTCCTGTGAACGTTTAAAAACCTTTTCACCGGCGATATTGGCTGCAAGCTCTCGGTACATTCTTTCGTGGTTTGCCTCTGCAACACTAATGGCATCCAGGGTGTCCGCAGCTCTTTGAAATCCTTCTTCCACGGCAATTTTTGAAAATCCGGGATACATGTCCGTGTGTATATAAAGTTCCAGGTCCGCCGCAGAAACCAGATTGGCATGGGTATCTTTGATGACCCCGGCGGGAAATTTCCAGTTTATTTCCTGCTCTCCGCCATTGAAAAACTTGAAAAATCTCAGGGCGTGTTCACACTCCTGATCCGATGTTTCCATGAAAATTTTGGAAATCTGGACAAACCCGTCATCATGGGCACGCTGGGCAAAAAATTTATATCTGGCGCTTGCCTGGGCTTCTGCCGCAAATGCGGTGAGTAGATTTTTTGCGGTTCTGCTTTCTCGAAACTTTACCATGGTCTGCCTCCCCGGGTTTGGGGCATGGGCCACTGCTTGTATTGAAATGGCCGGTGATGTGACCAAACCCGTGTTTTTACGTTTGATGATCAGGTTTTTGGAATGTCTCCAAAAGCCCGATCATCGAGTTGCATCTTACTCTTCAATGATAATGGCTTCTGCACCGCATTCGCTGGCGGCTTGGCGAACCACATCTTCCAGGTGCTTGGGGATTACGTCCATTTTTACGGTGGACATGAGCTGATCTTCGTCATACTCAAAAACCTCGGAACACAGTTCGTTACAGTTTCGGTCGCCCATGCACTCTTTGGTAATGGTTACTTTCATGAAAAAAATCTCCTTTTGTTGTCATGTTTACGGGTTTATTTTCGGTTACAATACAACGCTTCATGAATGGATCATCTGGGGGAGTCATTGTTTCTAATTGACCGTGTCATCAAGTCAAACCTTATTAAATAATGAGCGTTGGACTGATATAAACGGCAAACTAATTTGGGGCCGGACTTCCCTGTGTACAATGATCAACTTATACTTTTATCCATACAGATCCAAACAGTCAAACTTAAATTGTTAAATTGCAGGTTCTGGGCAAAATTACCAAGGCTATTTTCGCCTCCATGAGTGAAATTTTTCTACCCAGGAAAGTAATCTTTCCGGTTTGTGTGCCCGTTTCCACTGCCCGGCCACATACTTGTTGGCCTCGGCCATGGTGGGATAGATGTGGATGGTGCCAAGAATTTTATTTAGCCCCAGCCCTTCTTTCATGGCCAGCACAAACTCGGCAATGATGTCACCGGCATGTTGTCCCACCAAGGTAACTCCCAGGATTTTATCCTTTCCCGGCACGGTCAATACCTTTACAAAACCATGGGTTTCGTCATCGGCTATGGCCCGGTCCAGGTCCTTTATGTCGTAGTGGGTTATTTCAAAGGCAATATTTTTTGCCCGGGCTTCGGATTCGTTTAAACCCACCCTGGCAACTTCGGGATCGGTGAAGGTGGCCCAGGGGATGGTACGGTAATCCACCTTGAATTTTTTAATTCCTCCGAATAGGGCATTCACGGAGGCGTACCAGGACTGGTGGGCCGCCACATGGGTAAACTGATAGGGGCCTGCCACATCCCCGGCACAGAAGATAGTGGGGATGCTGGTTTCCATAAAGGCACCGGCTTCCAGGCTGCCTGTGGGTGACAGGCGTACCCCCATTTCTTCCAGTCCAAACCCCGTGACATTGGGCGTGCGGCCCAGGGCCACCAGGATTTCATCAAAGGCGATTCTTTTCTCTTTTTCTCCCCTGATGCACATAAGATACCGGGTGTCTGCCTCCACCACCACTGCCTTTGCCCTATGATGGGTTAATACCCGTATGCCCCGGGATTCAAATCTTTCTTTGATCAGAGCAGACACTTCTGGGTCTTCACGCTTCATCAGGCGGGCACCCCGCTGGACCAGGGTGACATCACTGCCCAGCGATGCAAAGGCCTGGGCCAGCTCGCAGCCGATGGGGCCTCCCCCCAGTACCAGAAACCGCCGGGGCAGTTCTTTCATTTCCCAGATGGTGTCCGATGTATAAAAAGGGATGGTGTCAAGGCCTGGCAGGTCCGGCACCATGGGGCGGGCACCGGTGGCCACCACAATATTGCGGGCGGTTAAAATCGTGCCGTTGACCGCTACCTCCCACGGGGATCGAATAAAGGCTTCTCCACTGATGCACTCCACCCCCATTCGGGTGTATCTTTCCACGGAATCGTGGGGTGCCACGGTTTGGATTACCTGGTGAACCCGTTCCATGACTTTTTTAAAATCAAATTCAAATTTTCCCTTGTGAAAGCCAAAGGACTTTGCACGGTGGGCCTGGGAGATCACCCTGGCGCTGCGGATCAGGGCTTTACTTGGTACACATCCGGTGTTGAGACAGTCCCCGCCCATTTTGTTTTTTTCCACCACCGCCACCTTTGCCTTTACCGCTGCGGCAATGTAGGCGGCCACAAGGCCGGCCGAGCCCGCACCCAGCACCACCAGATTATAATCAAATGTGCGGGGACGGGTGAATTTTGACAATACCTTATTCCGGCGGATGCACTCGATGATTTTCCGGGCAGCCAGGGAAAAAACGCCCAGGAGCACAAAGGCAGATAAAATGCTCGGCGATAAAATGTCTTGAAGAGAGTCAATGCGGGCCAGCTGGGTACCTGCATTTACATAAACGATGCAGCCGCCCAGCATGCCCACCAGGCTTACCCCGGCAAATACCCGGGTGGGAATATTTGTCACACCCATGACTAGGTTTATGATGAAAAAGGGAAAAATAGGCACCAGGCGAAGGGTCAGGAGATAAAAAGCACCTTCTTTTTTAAGGCCCTGGTTGATGCGTTTGAGTTTGTCGCTGAATTTGTTTTGGATGTAATCCCTGAACAGAAAACGGGACACCAGAAAGGCCAGGGTGGCACCGATGGTGCTTGATAAAACGGCAAGCAAGCTTCCTTTAAACAGACCGAACATTGCCCCGGCACCAAGGGTCATGATGGCGGCACCGGGAAGGGAAAGGGCGGCCATGGCAATGTAGATGATCATGTAAATTGCCATGGTCATGAGGGAATGCTTTTGGTAAAAGGCCAGAAAATCCGTGTGTCTGGCTTTAAGGGCGGTCAGGGAAAAAAAATGGTGGAGGTCCAGCATGAAAAACAGACCCACAGCACAAAGTACAGCGATCACCAGCATGGGTCTTCCCATTGAGGCCGCGGACTTGTTTTTTTTCACAATATTACATTCCTTATCCCTAATAAATCCATGAGTCTCAGAATCTCATTTTTTCATATAACGGGCATGTCCTGTCGGACACAACAAATATAGGGTCGTAGACGCGGAGCCAAATGCTATTATGCCGCCCCCCCCCGACGGGCAATGGGCCCGGACCGGAACTGTAGACAGCTCAATTGTCCGGTTTCTATTGCCCATCGGGGGGACGGCTCTGCTGAGGTAAACATGAAGGCTACCTTTTCATATAAAAAAATCACTACTCAATGGCCTGGAACAGCCTCATGAATTTTCGATCAATATAATCCTTGATCTTGAATGCTGGACGACCCTTTAGGGTAAACCATCTCTTTTTCAATACTCCCAAGCCGTCCCCAAGGTTGAAGATCAGCAGATAATCCCCGCCGGGATCAAAGGTTTTAAGTGGGGTTTCGGTGAGACGCGCCATTAGATTGTAAAGCAGTATGGGGTTTTCCCGCACGGCATACACACCCACCTTGTCCAGTGGCTTGTCCTGAAAGTAAATACAATCTCCACCGCCAAAGATATCCGGATACCGAGGGCTCTGGAGGTGTCGGTTCACCAGAAGTCCGCCATCGGGTCCCGTGGGAAGACCGGACTGGTCAAAAATGGTGGAAGGCTTTACCCCCAGGGCCATGAAAATAAAATCAGCTGTGAAGGTTTTTCCGGATGCCTGGGTGATGGTTTTATCTTTCACCCCGGCCACGTAACCTGACTCGTTCACCGTAATATTTCGTTTTTTCAAAAGTCCCATGACATTCAGACGGATTTTTTTCGGGAATCGGCTCATGAAACGCTGGCCTGCAAAAATGGTTATGTCGGGTGCATGGATACCTGGTGCCGAGGTTAATTGCCTCACATTGCCTGCAATTTCCGCGGAAGACGGCCCCCCACCCACAATGGCAATGGATATTTTGCTTTCCCGGCTCAGTTCCATGATGCGGTCCCGGGCTTCCATTAATTTTTCAATGGGTTTTACCGGATAAACATCTTCGGTACTTCCGGTGAGGTTGTCCTGGGGAACAAAACTACCGGCATTAAAGGAGATGACATCATAGGAAAGGGTTTTTCCTGATGCCAGAAACAGGGTTCGGGTGTCGGGATCAACGCGGGTGGCTTTGTCTCTGACAAAGGTACCACCCTTTTGTTCCACCACTTTTTTCGTGGCAAAACGGATGTCTTCCGGTGTATATGTTCCCCCCAGCATGCCGGGTCCCATCCCCGAATAATAGTGGTGGTCCGATGGACCCACCACCGTGACCTTAAAGCCTTTTTGCACAAATTCATCCAGATGGGCCAGGGTTTCCATGTGGGCATGGCCTCCCCCCACCAGTAACAGCGTTTTCCCCATGAGTGTCTCCATTAAATATGGTGCATCCGTTTAAATACGGTCCATCAGTTTACCCAGTTCGGCAAGGTGGGTGCGTTCTTCTTTGGCAATCTGCATGAGAATATCCCTGCTTTTTTTATCCTGAATTTTTTGGGCTGTGCGTTGGTACATGTCCAGGGCCTGGGCTTCTATGGACATGGCAAGGGAAATGACATCCACGGGAGAATCCCAGTCGGGTTGGTACATCTCTGTATATTCTTCGGTGGTCATGCCGCCTTCAACTGCGTTGACCACAATGTCTTTTTCAAAGGTTTCCAGGCTGGGAGCCGTATCGGAAAGTTCAAGATATTGCTGGAAAAGGCGTTCCTGGTGCTTGATTTCAATTTCCGCAAGTTTGGAAAAGAGTTCCTTGATCTGGGTGTTTTTCACTTTTTCAACCATGGACAGATAATATTCCCTCAGTCCCTGTTCCAGTGAGTAAGCCACCACCAGGGTTTCTTCGGGGGATTCACTGCCGTCAAACAGTTCCAGTCCAAGCTCTTGACCACCCACGGCGGCATGGCCGTTCCAGGCCTTGAAACCACCGGCTACATTGATTACATGCTCAAATCCTTTGCCGGACATCATCTGCGCAGCAACACGGCTGCGCCCACCAACGGCACAGTAAACCAGCTGGGTTTTGTTCAGGTCCAGTTCATGGAGGCGGTCCCCCAGGTCCGGCAAGGGAATGAGGGTTGCACCGGGGATGTGCCCCTCTTCGTACTCCGATGGCTGGCGCACATCAAGCACAGTGAAATCGTCCACATCTTTTTGATCCATGAAGGCTTTGGCTTCATTGGTATCCATGGATTTTACCGGGGTTAAAAACTGTTTCCATTTCATGTGAGTGTTCTCCTTTGGGTGATGGGTACTAACAGCGACTGCTTTTTGATAATTCATTGTGCCCCTCAGAACATGGCTGTTTTATATGAAAATGTCGACAGCAAAGCCCTCGACGGTCCGGGGCCGGTCCGATGGCCCGCCGGGGGCGGCATCATGCCATTATCATCCTTTGTTATATTCATCAGGAGATGGCATGGCAATTATATCAGAGGGGCGAGGCGCGATTCCATTTCTGCCCGGGGGACGGCCCCCACAAGGGTGTCCCTCAATTGTCCCTGTTTGAAAAAAAGCAGGCTGGGAATACTCATAATTTTGTATTTTGAACCCGTTGCCGGGTTTTCGTCCATGTTTATTTTTACCACCTTCACCCGCCCGGCATAGTCTTTGGCAAGGGCATCCATTATGGGGCCCATGGATTTGCAGGGGCCGCACCAGGGAGCCCAGCAATCCACAAGTACGGTTCCTTTGTGCTGGAGAACCTCTGCATTAAATTGACTGTCCGTTATATTTACGGGAAACCAGGGAATATCGGCAAGGGGTGCCCTGCACTTGGCGCATACAGGATTTTCCTTTATCCTGGCGGTGGGAATTCTGTTTTTGGTGCCGCAGCTTGTGCATGCTATGATAATTGAGTCACTGGCCATGAAATTTACCTGTTCCTTTTTTGTTGATTGTTGGTATTCATCGGGATGGAAGCGATGAAACATCTCTGCTTCCCAGCGTGTGCCCATATCAACCAGCGCTTCTTTTCCATCCACCAGATCTAACGTACGGGCTTGGTCAAAACATTGGGACCTGCTTATAAAATGGGCCACCAGTTACAATTGGTGGGCCAATGGGGTCAGGCTTGTTTTATGTTCCTTTTTTTTCAGATAAAAAATAATACAAAAAATGTGCCAGGCCATTTTTGGACGGTCTTTTACTGGACTTTTGGGGCGTTTCAACGTATTACATGATGATCTCGTACTCAATAAAGAGACCGGATGATACCCCAGGACCCTGCTGGGGTAAGCCTTATGAAATATAGATTGGGCCTTGATCATTACTCTTTTTAAATAAGATGGTAAAACCATTTTTAAATATTTTCAACATTTATATGGAGAATTTTTCCATGGGGAAACAAACACTCAAACTCATATCATGGAATGTCAATGGCTTAAGGGCGGTTTTGAAGAAGGATTTTCATGAGTCAGTTCAGACCCTTAATCCTGATATACTGTTGCTGCAGGAAACCAAACTCCAGGAACACCAGCGAACTCCGGAAATGACGGATTTAATGGATTATCATGACTATTGGGCCTATTCCACCGTAAAAAAAGGCTACAGCGGGGTGGCCGCCTTCACCCGTCAGAAACCCGAAGCCGTCGCCGCCGGGATGGGGATTCCCCGGTATGATGATGAGGGGCGCATACTGGAATTGGACTTGGGGGGATTTATCTTGTTCAATATATATTTTCCCAATGGCCAGATGAGTGATGAACGCCTTCAGTACAAACTTGATTTTTATGCTGATTTTTTTGCCCATGCAGACCAGTTGCGAAAAAAGGGAAAAAGTCTTGTCATCACCGGTGATTTCAACACGGCCCACAATGAAATAGACCTGAAAAATCCAGGACCCAACAGTAAACGATCTGGGTTTCTTCCCGTTGAGCGGGAGGTGCTGGATCGCCTGGTGGCAGATGGATATGTGGATACCTTCCGACACCTGCACCCGGAGGCGGTGGAATACTCGTGGTGGTCCTACAGGTTCAATGCCAGAAAAAACAATGCCGGATGGCGTATTGATTATTTTTTCGTCACCCAGGATATCATTGACCGGGGGGGGCTGAAAAGTGCATTCATTGAAAATGATATATTCGGCTCTGACCATTGCCCTGTGGGCATCACTTTGGAAATATAAAAATTTTAATCATACACTGAAAGGAGAAATAACGCATGAAATATCGGGGTTTTTGGGTTCTGTTATTCATGGTGTCAATGACATTTTGTTCTGCAGGTACCGGTCACAGCCGGGATACTTACATGAAAACAGATACATCTGTCTATCCCTTTTCCCCCTCCCTGATTCAATGGGAAAAGACCAGTGCCACGTTTACCTCACCGGAAACCTGTGGGGATTGTCATCCGGATCAATTTGAAGAGTGGACAGGTTCCATGCATGCCCTGGCATTTAAAGACCCTGTGTACCAGGGAGAACTTAACCTTGCTGTCAAGGAAGCCGGCCATGAGATTTCCCGGCAGTGTGAGGGGTGTCATACCCCGGCGGCAGTGGTGACCGGGGACGTCAAGGGGGCAGGCCTGGCGGGTTTAAGCGATATGGCCCTGGCCGGTGTCTCCTGTGATGTGTGCCATTCCATAAAAGGGCACACCCACTGGCAGACCCCCTATCACCAGCCGGAAAACGGATCATTGATTCTTTCGCCTGGAAAGGAGGGTGCAGATGGGCCGATCTTGACCAAATATGGTCCCATGATCCCGGAGGAGGGGTGTGGCGATGATTTTCATCAATGTGTTGAATCTTCCCTTCACTTGAGTTCTGAACTGTGCGCCTCCTGCCATCAGGTGTCCAATCACGAGACACATACCCCCCTGGAAGAGACCTACCGTGAATGGAAAAATGGACCCTATGCCACCGCCAATATTCATTGCCAGGACTGTCACATGGTGGAAACAGAAACCTTTAAACGATCCGCCGATGAGTTCAGAAAACCTGAACGGGATGCCTATCATCATTATTTTAACGGGGCTAATTTCTTATTATATTACTTGACGGAGCTTGCCGCCACAAAGGCAGGAGATGAAGAACTTGCCGCCAATGTGCACAAGAAGTACACCATGGCTGTGGAGCGACTCCAGGCGGCAGCTGCCCTGGAAATTACGCCGGTGTACCGCCAAAATCGGCTGGTGGAAATAAAAGTTCGGGTAAAAAATATCCGGGCAGGCCATAACCTGACCACCTCATTGACCAATATCCGGCAGATGTGGCTGGAGGTGACGGCAACGGACAACAAGGGGAATGTACTGATGACCACCGGCACCGTGGGACCCCATGGAATTATTCCTGAAAACATTCGAATGTTTAATTCCCATACCCAGGATAAAGATTTGAATTTTACACTCAACCCCTGGGAGGCGGAAAGTTTCTCTAAAAACGATACCATTCCACCAAAGGGGTACAAAGATGTCTATTATGGTCTGTCCCTGGACAGAGGTGTCTCTGTGAATATAGAGGCGAAGTTACGCTATCGTCAGGCAGACCAGAAAGTGGCGGAGAAATTGCTGGGCATGGTCCCCGGTGATATTCACCTGGAGGCGGTGTATGGTATCAAGAAAATCCCGGATCTTCCCATTATTGACATGGTCTCCAAAAGCGTTGTGATTCATTCGGAATAACCCATGACGGGTTTTTATTAAAAAACATCCCCGGTACCTTGAAATAAGGTTCCGGGGATGTGTAATTACCTGCTGAATGACTTTCCCCTGAGCCACAATAATAAATGTGTAAAAGGAGGTAAACTCATTTACTAAACGTCAGATCACTCAACAGGCAAACCATGGTCACACGCTGTTCAGTGTCCAGGCTGTACGCCGGGTGAATGGACAAGGCCTATGCCAGTTCACGACGATCCGACATATCCACAAGTACCCGCTCTCGGCTCTTGTCAATACCAAGGGCTTTTCGTTTCTTGTCGATGTGGGCAATCATTTTCCGTGCCATCTCCATGGGATCTATGGCATGCCCCCATTTACCAAGGCCCTCGGATTCCAATCCATCAAAGAGATAGTTGTGAAATTTGGTGTTTTCAATGGTGGGGAAGGTGACACCAAACACCGTGTAGACGCCCGATGCCACAAAATACTGGCCGATGGCAATGGCCTTTTCACTCATGTATTCCGGGGCGGCCCCGGCCACCGGTAGATCCGCAATGCTGGAACCAAGACCTCCCTGGGCCACCATGGCGGATGCCGCAATCAAGATGCGGCTGTTGTCCACGCAGGAACCCAGGCCCAGCACCGGAGGCATGCCCACGGTTTCGCAGACCTCCCGAAGTCCGGGGCCAGCAAAATGGGCCGCTTCCGGCACGGAAAAACCCGCCTTGGCCAGGGCAATCTGGGCACATCCGGTGAGCAGCACCAGCACATCATTTTTAATCAACTCCTTCACCAGCTTGATGTGGGAGTCATCCTGCTTTACCCGGGGGTTGGTACACCCCACCACACCTGCCACGCCACGAATTCTGCCGTTGATGATGTTTTCATTCAAGGGTGCGTACCCGCCACGGAAGGATCCACCCAGCATGTATTCAATGTACTCATGGGAAAATCCCTGGACACTGTCGTTCACCATTTTGGGAATTTCGATTTCATGCCGTCTGTTCTTGAATCGCGTGATGGCCTTGATGACAATCTCGTCGGTGCAGGAACTGGGGTTATGCTCTTCAAATTCTACATGGGTGGCTCCCTCAATGTGGGCACGGGTGTTGGTGGTGATCAACGGTGTATCATAGCACTGGGCCACGGCCACCAGTCCCTGCTTGATGCATTGAATATCAACGGCCATGGCATCCACGGCACCGGTGACCAGAATGGCCTCTGTGGAAGAAAAATTACCGGCGTGGGGCACCCCGTGCCGGGACATCATTTCCGCACCGGAGCAGCACATGCCCACCAGATTTATGCCCTGGGAACCAGCGGCTTTTGCTGCCTCCACCAGGGTTTTGTCGTTCACCGATACCAGCATGGATTCAAACAGATTGGGTTCATGCCCATGGATGATAATATTAACCATATCCTTTTTTAATACCCCCATGTTCACCCCCACATTGATGGGAGATGGGGTGCCGAAAAGAATATCTGAGATTTCCGTGGAAACCATGGATCCCCCCCAGCCATCAGAAAGGGCGGTGCGACTGGCCTGTTTGGTAATGTTTTTATAATGCTGATCCACCCCCATGTGGGTGCGGTGCATCATTTCCATAACCTCCCGCATGGCACCCCTGGGGACAATGCCCAGTTTTCGCCAGGTATCCAATGTGCCCTGGGGAACCCGTTTCATAAAGGGAATTTCCCCATCCACCTGGGTATAGGTTCTTTCAAGTTGTACATAAAGGTCCGTTGCGACCTCTTTGGCGGATCTGCCTTCTGTTTCAATGTTCAGAGATTTTGCTACCCGCTCAAGCTTGAACTCATCTTTGATCTCATAATCCAGTACCTTGCCGTTGACCACATCCCGGAACAATTCCAGCATGGCCATGCCGTGATCTGTGTGTGATGCGGCACCTGCAGCAACCGCCCTTGCAAAGTTACGGGCCATAATGGTGTCAATGGTGGCACCACATACCCCCACCTTTTTATAGGGATCCCTGGGGTTGAGTCGGCATGGCCCCATGAAACAGTTTTTGCAACATGCCGAATCTGCACCAATGGGGCATGCCTTCATGTCTGTTGCCCGGTCAAAATGCAGGATCACCCCATCTTTTCTGGCTTTGGTGATCATTTGGGCGGTGGAATCACATGCAGTGCAGTCCTTTGGTTCTAATTGGTTCTTTATTCCTTCTTGCGATTTTGCCATTTGGGCCTCCTGAAGTTTACGAATTTTTGTTCGCCTTCTGTTTTTTTGATTGTGACCATAAAGGCTTCCTGTATGGGAAACGTTAATAAATTTTTATGATCTATAGAGACACGATTGTCTTGTTTGATGTGATACAGTATTGTATCTAACAAAAAAACAGAGTCATGGTGTTGTGTCGCGGAATATATCTTTGCCAATCCGAACGGGTTCAGGTGTGTTCATGGGGTCCAACATCCGTTTCAGTGGAGATGTCCATGCCTAATTGAAGTGAAGATTGCCTTTGAGATTCCACGAATTCGCTTGTTTGTGCCACAATGTGGCAACTTGTATAAAGGTAATGCATGAATCTTACCAAGCAAGGCCGCAATAAAATAAAATATGGGTGGGGGTGGCGAGTAATTTGCATTGGTTCATTTGACAGGATGACAAAATCCTGGTTGGGGCTTGCAAGAGTTATAAATTAAGACTATAGTATTTAAAATTGTCGAAGGTGTACTGAATTTATTTTTTTCACTGTTTCATGGAAGGGAGGCACTATGACCACACCACAGCATTGTCCAGGATTTGAACAGTTTAAAGACCTTAAATCATTCACTTGCCAGTGTCCGGAATGCGGTAAGGATAATGAGATTTTTTCAGACGAATTTGACAAAACCCATAAATGCACCAGCTGCGGTAAGCCCATAGAATTCTCGAAGTGCACCGCAGCAAAATAAATTAAACATGTTACGTGTTAGATAAGGAGAAAACATGACATTTAAATCCGTAGATGAGATCCTGGAGTATGCCATCGGAAAGGAAAAAGAGGCGGTGGCCTTTTATATGGATCTCAGCACAAAAGATACTTTTGCTTCTGTTAAAGAGACCTTTGTGAAATTTGCCGGGGAAGAAGAAAAACACGTTGCACTTCTCCAGGGGATCAGTGCTGACACCGCCAAGGTAGACACCTATGAACTGAAAAAAGTTCCGGATCTAAAGATCAGTGATTATCTGGTGGAGACAGAATACAAAGAGGGTATGTTCATGCAGGATATCCTCAGAATCGCCATGAAACGTGAAGAAATGGCTGTAAAGCTTTACAAGGATCTTTCCGAAAAAGCAGATAACGCAGAGTTCTGCAAGTTGTTTGATCTGCTGGCCCAGGAAGAGTCAAAACATAAGCTTGCCCTGGAAACCATGTATGACGATTTCCTTGCGGATAACGAAAACTGATTCCATTTTGCCGGAACTGGAACAATAGCTCGTCGGAGATTGTTTTGCCCCCTGCATTTCCTTCTCCGGCGTTCTTTCTTAAGGCTCTTTGAATTCTAAGGAGCCAAAATCATTGTGAATGAACTTTAATCCAGCCGGTCAGTCAAGGCAAAATTCAAAGAAATAACATCTGTCTGTTTTTTTAAAAAACTGATTATGTAAGCTGCGACTCCCTCCCAACCCCTGGATTTCTGCGAGGCGCCATGATCGAAGTCAAACGACGACTGAGCATCTTTCTGTTTATCTTCATCTGTATTTCCATTCTGGGAACCTTCGGGTTCATGCACCTTGAGGCATTGAGTTTTACAGATGCCTTTTACTTTAACATTGTTACCATGTCCACGGTGGGATATGGCGATATCCATCCCACGGTTCCGGCAAGTCGACTATTGTCCATTATTTTAATTGTACTGGGAGGGGGCAGTTTCTTAGGAGTCATTGCCAATGGCACGGAGCTGATCCTGTTAAAGCGGGAGGCCCGGAACCGTATGCGCAAGATCAATATGGTGCTGGGAATCTTTTTCAGTGAAACCGGATACCACCTATTGACGCTGTTTTCCCGGTGTGACACGGACATAGAAAACATCCGGCAGCACCTCATGGTTACCACTAAATGGACCACAGAGCATTTTGCTTCGGCCCGCCGTCAGTTAAATAAACACGGCTTTGCCCTTGATATTACAGATGCGCTTCAACTGAAAGATCTGCGTGACTTTTTGACAAGCCAGCGCAGATCCCTGATCAGTCTTCTTGAAAATCCCGTTATTGTTGAAGACGAGGACTTCAGTGAAACCCTTTTGTCTGTCTTTCACTTAACCGATGAGTTAAATTGCCGGGAGAGATTCCGGGGACTTCCTGCTTCAGATATTCGACATCTTACCATGGATATGAGCCGATCCTACCGGTTCATGCTTGGGCAATGGCTCTATTATCTCCAGCATCTCAAGGTCCATTACCCTTACATTTTTTCCCTGGCCATTCGGAAAAATCCCTTTGATTCCCATGCCAGTGTAGTGATTAATCCTTGAAAACCAGTTTCCCGCCAAGAAAGCCCGCCACACCGGCGGCGCCCACCATGGCCACATTGATCAGTATGAAAAGCCACGCATAACATGAATGCAGCACGGAAGGATCTTTCATGAACCACACTAAGCTGATAAAACAGCTGAAAAGTGTGATGAATGCGGCAAAAATCTTGATTTTGAAAAAAATGGTCATGGCACTGTTGTACTTTTTTACCCATTCCACAAACCCGGCCGCAATGACCAGGGGAAGCGCCACAAGTACCACAACGACATTGTAAAAACCCGCCGTTGCCAGGCTGTCCATATTAAACAGCAGGGCCGCCACAAAAAACAGGACTGCAACGGGTAATACTCCGTTGGGAATATGAACGGACACGGGATGGGCGTGGTGCTTTACCATCTGGGCAATGACAAAATCCACAATGCGGAACAGGCGGATTTTCTTTCGCCGTTCTGCCTTGATTGCCATTTCCAATTCCTCTATTTTTTCCTTGTTCGAGGGAGGTGGTGGGGTTTGGGCCTTGCGGGGGGCAGGGCTTTTTTTTCTGCCCGGTGGGGAAGCATTTTCTTCCCCGGGTTTGAGCAGAATAAATTTTGATGCCGGGGCCTTACAGATGGGGCATGACTCCGGTGGTTCGTCTCCCTCATGAATATAACCGCATATAATGCATTTCCACTTCTTCATGGTGCTTTCAATCTCCTTCCCTGTTATCAAGGTCAACAAAACTGCATTCGGCAGGTCCGCAGTAATCTCCCACATAAGTGGCACCGGGTCTGTAAAGGGCCGGTTTAGGAGCAGCTGTTGCAAATTGTTCTTCTATGACGTGGGCGGCCCATCCGCTTACCCTGGACAGCGCGAAAATTGGGGTAAAAAAGTCCATGGGAATACCCATGCTGTAAAAAAGAGAGGCACTGTAGAAATCCACATTGACATAGATATCCATGTCTTTGTGGGTTTTAAATGCTTTTTTGGCCTTTATTTCCATTTCCTTCGACAGCTCATACCAGGTGGTATCTCCCATGATTTCCCCCAGACGACGGGACATGGGGGCCAGGATGATGGCACGGGGATCATCTACCTGATAAACGGCATGGCCAAGGCCCATGATCTTGCCCCCGGCATCAAGGGTTTTTTCAATGTAATTGTCAATGGCATCGGCACTTCCAATGGTTTTAAGCATTTCCATCACCCGTACGTTGGCTCCCCCGTGGAGTTCCCCGGAAAGAGATCCCATGGCGGCAGAAATAGAGGCATACATGTGTGCCCGGGTAGAGGCCACCTGCCGGGCAGTGAAAGTGGATGCGTTAAAGGAGTGTTCTGCATGGAGTACCAGACTGGTGTCAAAGAAATGCACAGTTTCAGGATGGGGCATCTCTCCATTCATTAGATACAGAAATCCGGCTCCGTGGTCCAGATCATCCCGGGGTTCCACCACGTTTTTACCGTTGCGAATGCGTTCCCATGCGGCAATGATGGCCGGGAACCCGGCAATGAGAAAAAGAGCACTCTCCGTCGCAGATTCAATGGTGTGGTCACCGGCCCCGGCATCAGCCTGGGCCAGAAGGGGAATGGCTGCCTGGAAAACATCCATGGGTTTTGATGAGGTGGGTAGACATTTCATGAAGGCATAAACAGATTCCGGAATCCGCTGTTTTGCTTTCAACTGCTGTTTGAATTTTGCCAGTTCTTCCCGGGTGGGAAGACTTTCATACATAAGCAGAAACACCACCTCTTCAAAGGATGCCTTTTCCGCAAGATCCGCCACAAGGTAGCCACGATAAATGAGCTTTCCCTTTGCCCCGTCAACATTGCTGATTTTGGTACTGGCTACGCTTGCCCCCCGGAGACCTGTATTCATTACCGGCATACACTCGTTCATAGTTACCTCCCGGGTTAGTTAGAAAATTTTTTCCGGCGGTCTTCTTTCCGGTACATATCTTGAGAGCCTTTTGACTTCGTGCAAAGATTGTGAGACATAAAGGCCGCAATAGCAGGCCCCATACTCCTTTACATCGGCTTCCCTGTATTCACAGGGGCATATGATATCCTTATCTGCGACCTTATCACCGCATGCCAGGCGGCAGGGGCATGCCATGTATCCATAAATGTCTTTATTGTTCAACAGGGAATCGAGGA
Source organism: Desulfocicer niacini (assembly GCF_054657595.1). NCBI lineage: Bacteria > Pseudomonadati > Thermodesulfobacteriota > Desulfobacteria > Desulfobacterales > Desulfobacteraceae > Desulfocicer > Desulfocicer niacini. Next base: position 77,540 of record NZ_BAAHYK010000021.1, on the reverse strand, counting down.
GTTCGTATACCAGGTCCAGATCTTTGTTAAAATAATAGCCTTTGGGTTCCTGGACTTTCTTGAGGTTTTCGTACAGATTTTTAATGTCCATAATTAAAGTCCCAGCGCCTCCTTGATTTCGTCCTCTTGGAATCCCACAATAACCTTGTCATTGATTACAATGGTGGGAAAGGAACATCTGGGGTTGAGCTTTTTGATATCAGCCACAATTGCCTTTCGTTCGTCCCCCTTAAGGCAGTCCACATCCACAAAGGAGTACTCCACACTGCAGTCAGTTAGAAAACGTTTGGCTGCCTTGCAGTGACTACAGGTGCTTAAGGAATAAATCTGCGCACAGTTTTCGCCGTTATTTATAGTTTCACTCATTTTTTTACTCATCCTTCATCTGGCATTCTTTATCCCATTCAGGACAGGCCTCTTCCCTGGGGGTTTCATATTTAAGAACGCATTCGCTGCATTCCATTTCGATGTTGGGAACATCTCCAAATTTTTCTACGAGTTCCTCACGGGTCAGGTGGGAGACTGCACTGCAACCGCACTGGGGACAGGATGTCTTTAATTCATATCTTTTGCCCATGTTAACCTCCTTAAAAGATTTAAGATTGTGCTATGGTTCTTTGGGACCTACGAGTCATGATAAATAACCCGGGGCTTGGTCATAACATGGGCCACTCTACAGCTTTTGCGAGCCAACGGGATCAGGCTTGTTTTATTGTGTTTTTTACAACTGACTGTGTTTAAAGACAAATTTCAACAAAAACGCCAACAACGCAAGCCTGACCCCATCCCCATGTTATGAGTAAGACCATAACCCGACTGGGAAAAATTTAATACAAGTTTCATACCATTACAAACATAAAGATGTCAAAAGCATTTGTATTTATTCTTCGGGCCGTCTCAGCGTTTATGGGCTTTGGATGTCTGGCCGGAAATTTGCATGAAACTTGCAATCAATACGGAGAAAGAGCTGATTTATGCACCCAATGGTGGATGTTGAGAGCAATCCTTGACTTTGTGATCAGGCTTTACTTTCCCAACAACATGAGTCTTGAAAAAAAGAGTTATTTATGACACCATTTGGAGCGGGAATGGTATCCAGAGTCCCAGTGGGGCCTTGAATCCCTGTTATGGAACCGAATTGATTTAGTTTAAGCAATGGTCACGTTTTCTCAGCCTGACCTGTTCTATCGGATATAGGTCTGAAAAAACTGTTCATTCTTTGTATTCCTTTAACCGTTAATTTCGTAAGGGGAAACCATGAAAACAGATATCACAGTTAAAATTGGAGGAGCGGCGGGGCAGGGCATCCAGACCATAGGGACACTCCTGTCCCAGGTATGTCATACCGCCGGTCTTTTCATCTTCTCCGTGGATGATTTTGAGTCCAGAATCAGGGGCGGCCACAGCTTTAATATGCTCAGAATCAGTAATGAACCCGTGAAGGGGCCGGGTAGCACCGTGGATATCCTGGTGGCCCTGGATCAGCAGACCCTGTCTTTGAATCGCGGAAATCTTGAAAAAGATGCCATGATTATTTTTAATTCCGACACTGAAACCGGATTTAAGGATAATATCCTGGCTATCCCCCTCAAGGGACTGGCCAAGGAAGCCGGTGGGGCCATCACCGCCAACACCGTGGCCGCCGGTGCTATTCTCTCCATACTCGGAGCGCCTTTTGATGCCCTTGAAACCCTCCTTACCCGACGATTTACGGCCAAAGGGGAAAAAATTGTTTCTTTGAATATTGCTGCTGCCCGCAAGGGGTATGATGCCGCCGGAGATCTTCGATTTTCCAGTCAGTTTTCCTGGACCCCTCGGAAAACCAATACCGTGATAATTAATGGCGTCAAGGCTGCTGCCATGGGAGCCCTTGCATCGGATTGCCGGTTTTTTTCCTTTTATCCCATGAGCCCTGCCACGGGTGTCATGACAAGTGTGGTGCCTTTTATCGATAAGCTGCCCATTGTCATGGAGCAGGCCGAAGATGAGATCGCCGCTGTTAACATGGCTGTTGGTGCTTCCTTTGCAGGTGTACGTTCGTTGACCGCCACCTCCGGAGGCGGGTTTTGTCTCATGACCGAAGGCCTTGGCCTGGCCGCCATCAGTGAAACTCCCCTTGTGATCATTGACGCCCAGCGTCCCGGCCCTGCCACCGGGCTTCCCACCCGCACGGGCCAGGCGGACCTGCTTTTTGTGCTCAATGCCTCCCAGGATGCCTTTCCCCGGTTTGTATTTGCCCCGGGTAATCCCATGGAAACCTATGAGCTGACGAAAAAAGCGTTTACCCTATCTGAAAAATATCAGGTCCCCTCCATTATTTTGCTGGATCAGTTTTTGAACACCTCCCAGGTGACCCAGGAGAATCGTTTCACCGTTGAAAAAGATCTACCCACTTTTATTTGCAAAGATAGGGACATGGAAGCCCCTGAAAAATATCTGCGTTATCGGTTAACCCACGATGGTATCTCCCCCCGGGCTGTTCCCGGCAGGGGTAAAGCCCTGGTGAGGGCCACCGGTAATGAACACAATGAAGCGGGCCAGATCAGCGAAGATGCCGAAAACAAAAAAGCCATGAACGCCAAACGCAATGGAAAACATGCCGCCATGCTGACGGAGATGACTGCCCCCCAGGTGTTTCATGGGGACAGCGCCACGCTGCTGGTGGGCTGGGGATCTTCCCGGGAAATCATCCTGGAAGCGTGCAGGGCCATGAGGGACAAGGGAAAGGATGTGGGGGCGGTGATAATAAAAGATATCTGGCCCCTGGACCGGCAGAAATGGACAGATATTCTGAAAAACAAAACCCTCATCATGGTGGAACAGAACTCAAACTGCCAGATGGGGAAAGTTATTTCCCAGGAAACGGGAATTTTTTATGATGCCGCCATCTTAAAAGATGATGGTCGCCCTCTGTACCCGGAATATATCATTAAAAAAACACAAGATATAATGGAGTAAATCATGGTCCAAGCCAACGATTATAATAATGATTTTGAGAACAAGTGGTGTCCGGGGTGTGGCAATTTCCCTATTTTGGCGGCCATGAAAGAGGCCTTTGCCGCCCAGAATATTCCACCGGAGAAAATGATGTTTATTTCCGGTATCGGTCAGGCCGGAAAAACCCCGCATTTTATCAATGGCAATATTTTTCACACTCTCCATGGCCGGGCGCTGCCCGTTGCCACCGGTGCCAAAACCGCCAACCATGATCTCAACGTGGTTGTAAACTCCGGGGACGGGGATTGTTACGGGGAGGGCGGAAACCATTTTCTGGCGGCCATCAGAAGAAACGTGGACATTACCCTTCTGGTGCACAATAACCAGGTGTACGGACTCACCAAGGGCCAGGCATCCCCCACCACCGCTCTGGGCACGGTGACCCGGCTGCAGAAAAAGGGGACCATCTCCCAGGCCTTTAATCCTCTGGCCGTGGCCCTTGCCGCCGGAGCTGGTTTTGTGGCCCGGGGGTTTTCCGGAAAACCAGAACAGCTTACAGTCCTTATTCAGCGGGCCATGCAGTATAAGGGATTTGCCCTCATTGATATCCTTCAGCCCTGTGTGTCCTTTAATAAGATCAACACCCAGAAATGGTACATGGATCGGGTGTATGATATTGACGCATCCCACGATCCCGGAGATTTTGCCAAAGCCATGGAGCTTGCCATGGAATGGGGAGATAAGATTCCCACGGGCATATTGTTTGAAAAGGAGGGTGTTCCCTTTCACCAGCGGATCAAGGGACTTTCTGAAAAACCCCTTATTGATCATCTCTTTGATCCGGAGAAAGTGGCTGCGGCCTTTTCATCATAATTGCCATGTCCTGTCGGACACAACAAATATAGGGTCGTAGAGGCGGAGCCAAATGGTATTATACCGCCCCCCTCCCCCGACGGGCAATGGGCCCGGGCCCGGACCGGAACTGTAGACAGCTCAATTGTCCGGTTCCTATTGCCCATCGGGGGGGGGGCGGCTCTGCTGAGGTTGCCTTGGAGGGTGCCTTTTCATATAAAAAAATAAAAAGGAGTAATATATGACCCAATGGTATTGCACTATGTGCCACACAAAAGTAACCCAGGACAACGCGCCTGACCACTGCACCACCTGCATGGCAGCGGGTAAACTGATACTGGATGTTGAAGCCGGAATTCCGGCAACCCCTGAAGATGTGAGGGATCAGGCCCGGAAACGCCTGAAGGGCCTGTGTGCGGCCTACCCCGCATGTGATGGAAATTTTGATAAAGTCTGTCAGAAAGAAGCCTATGGCAAACCCATTGGTTTTGGCGGGGCAGGGCAGGGTTCGTCTTTTCGAAACAATGCCCAGGCCCTGATGAATCTGCGCTTGAAGATGCGGGTGGTGGGGGAGCATGCGGTCCCGGATGCCTCTATCAAGTTTCTTGGCATGGATCTGGATTTCCCCGTCATGGGCGCCTCCACCGCCGGCATTGAAAAATATAATGATGCCATGCCGGAAAAGGATTTCTGCCGGGCCATTGTCAATGGATGTCGGGAGGCCGGCACCATCGGCTGGCGGGGGGATACCTGGTTTTACACCCCGGAAAATAATCCTGCTTTGCAGGTGTTAAAAGAAGAAAAGGGGCAGGGCATTCCCATCTTTAAACCCAGGGCCCAGGATGTTTTGAAAAAACTGATTCACATGGCAGAAGATGCCGGATGTCCTGCGGTGGGCATGGATCTGGACGGCTGCGGTTCCACCATTATGGCCCGGAACAACCAGCCGGTGTTTAGAAAAAGTATAAAAGATATTAGAGAACTGGTGGAATACACATCCCTTCCTTTTATCACCAAGGGTATCATGGCTGTGGAAGACGCTGAAGCCTGTGCAGAAGCCGGGGCAAAGGTGGTGGCGGTATCAAACCATGGTGGGCGGGTTCTGGATGCCACCCCGGGTACCGCCGAAGTATTGCCAGCCATTGTTGAGCGACTCAATGGAAAGGTGTTCATCACCGTGGATGGGGGTGTCAGAACCGGTTATGATGTGTTGAAAATGATTGCTCTTGGTGCCGATGCCGTTCTTTTGGGCCGGGATGTCATCCGGGCCGCTGTGGGGGGAGGGACCCTTGGGGTGCGGCTGCACATGGAGCACATTAAGAAAATATTTAAAAAAGCCATGTTCATGACCGGCCAGAACCGTGTGGCCGATATTGATAGAAATATTTTGTGTTAATTGCTTTATTTTAAGGAGAAATGCCGGGACAGTGATTTTGTAATCATGCCCGGCTTTTTCAATTTACGCAACTTTTGGACTTCATTTTTAAAGTTGGCGTTTTCATACTGTTCATGCGCCAACAGGTTCAGACTTGTGTTGTTACGTTTTGACAACTGGCTCTGTTTTAAAATAAAATGTAACAACAGTGTCGATACTGCAAGCCCGACCCCACCACCAAAGGTGAATACCGAAAGTTGAGTTCATTTACAGTCGTGGGTTCTGACTACAGATTCCATGCATAAACACTCTTGTAACACCGGCGGAAATGTCTGCTGCCGTGGAGATTTTTGAATGTCACTGATTTTTCTTTATCTTGTCCTGGGGGCTGTTGCCGGAGTCTTGGCGGGGCTTCTGGGCATTGGCGGGGGGCTTGTCATTGTTCCCATGCTCACCTTTGCGTTCACCGGTCAGGGTTTTGCCCATGACCACATCCTTCATCTGGCCCTTGGCACGTCCCTTGCCAGTATTTTATTTACCTCTCTTTCAAGTGTCCGCTCCCACCATAAAAGAGGTGCGGTGCTGTGGCCGGTGGTGCTTAGAATCACCCCGGGCATTCTGGTGGGTACCTTTCTGGGTGCCTGGATTGCTTCCCAGTTGAGTACCAATTTTCTCAAGGGTTTTTTTGGCGTATTCCTGCTTTATGTGGGAACCCAGATGCTTTTGGGCATCAAGCCTGAATCCACCCGTGAAATGCCTGGTACGTCGGCTATGTTCGGTGCCGGGGGGATTATAGGCGTTTTTTCCAGTCTGGTGGGTATTGGCGGGGGGACGTTGTCGGTTCCCTTTCTGGTGTGGCATAAAACGGTCATCCGTCATGCCATTGGTACCTCCTCTGCCATTGGGTTTCCCATCGCCGTGGCAGGAACCCTTGGGTACCTGCTCAATGGATGGGGGGTGGCGGGTCTGCCACCCTATAGCTTGGGGTATATCCAGGGCACAGCTCTTGCAGGTATAGTGGCTGCCAGTGTGTGTACGGCACCTTTAGGAGCAAAGCTTGCCCATACGCTTCCCGTGGACAAGTTGAAACGTATTTTTGCGTTCCTGCTTTATTTTGTGGCCCTTCGTATGATCTGGTCTATTTTTTAGTAAACATGGGGCACTGTCCCTGCATTAGCAACCCAAAAATTGTTGTTTCTATCTCAACAAAAATAAGGAGATGATAATGGCTGAATTTTTAATCGTTTACGCAACACGTTCCAGAGAAACCCAGAAAATTGCTGATCTCATTGCCGAAGGTATCCGTATTTCCGGGCATGGGGCCACCCTGAAAAATGCCAATGAAATCAAGTCTGAAGAGGCTTTAAAAGGATTTGACGGTTATGTCTTTGGATCTGCCACCTACCATGGAGAAATGATCGCCTCCATGAAACAGTTGCTGTTTATCGCTGAACGAGCCCAATTGAAGGATCTTCCCGGCGCTTCATTTGGCGCCTTTGGCTGGAGTGGAGAAGCGCCCCAGCGGATCTTTGATACCATGGCCAACATTTATGGCATGAAAATGGTGGGTTCTCCATTGATGCTCAAGGCCAGCTGGCTGGAAGGCGGCATCGCCATGGCCCAGGATTACGGCAAAGAGATTACCAAACTGGTGGGATAATTTTATTGTAAATATTCGGTCAGAACCCCATCTTTACCTGTCTTGGCCTGCACACATAGCATTAGTATGCTGCGCAGCCCCAAACATGCGAATATGGGGCACTGTACAAGCATTTACTTAGCAAAATCGAATATTTACATTGTGTTGGGGGGTATTTTCAGGCACTGCCGGAACATTGACATTCTCGGCACCCCGGAACGAGGGTTATTCGCGAATGCTGGAAAAAATAATATCTCCATAAAAGGTGGTGGCTGCTTCACCGGTATTATCGGTGTCGGTCATGATGGCAATTCCTGAAATCATGGGAGGTTCCTGGCCGAACAACCTTCTATAATCCTCCAGGATATTTTGCTTCTCCTCAACCCAGGTGTTTAAACCGGCGCTTCCGCTTTCCACCACCACCATCATCACTTTGTCTGTGTAAACATTGGGCACAGATGTCCCCTCGGGAGCCTTTGTGTCCCAGATGTAGTTGATGGCCCCCATGGGGGGATATTCACCATAAATCAGTTTTGCTGCATTCAATTTTGCTTTTTCCAAAAAGCCGACCTTTGATCCGTCATAGGCAAAGGTGATGTAAATTCTTGCGGGATAATCATCCCCCGATTTCAGGGTTACATCGGCGTTTTGCAGGAGATTTTCAGTTTTCCATCGCCATGAGATCACAGGGTACTTTAAAGGATCAATGGTAATGCGGTGTATTAGTCCTGACGAGGATGCATTGCTGTGTGCTTTGATCACCACAACCCCATCCTCCTTTACCAGGGTATATGTGGTATGATTCTTTATTTTATCAAATACCATGGGTTCCCAGCCCGGTGGAAAGGCTTCTCCGGCCAGAGAAGATGAAAAAGGCCCCACCACCAAGGGCGGTTCGCTGGTGTCAGCCACCAGCAGGTTCCCCCAGAGCACCATCCCGGAAAAAAGCATATACAGGATTCTTTTTTTTATATGCATGGGCATTGCTGCATGATCCTGTCGGTCATAGTTTGCCTGTGATCCGTGGATCATGGTCCTGTCCGGCACAATCGGGGGTATAGCAAGCGTTGTCCACGAATGTGCATTTGTTTTTGCATGATGGACAGATTTCCGGTGGTGCGTCAGCTTTCAGTTTGTAACCACATTTTTCACATACCCAGCTGTTCATAAAAACTCCTTGATTGATCTGTGTCTGGTTTTGGCCATCCCGGGGCGTTATGGATTTACCCTGGGGCGGGATTGAGTGAGACATAATTATGAGACATAATTGTTTGTGCAGGTGTCACTTGAACATCAAGTAAACAATCGCTGTGCCATGGATCGTCGCTAGGTGGGCAGTATAAATGCCCCTGGAATAAAATTTGAGTCTACTTGACCCAGCGTGATAAGGCAAGCCGGAAAGTTTAAAATATGATGATAGCTTGTTTGTCAATATTTTCAGATCTTTTTCATAAAAGATAACGATTTGGCACAAAAATTGATTAACATTGGTTATGGACTTGGTTAAAACTTTGTCTTGTGGTTTACAATGATTAAAAACCGGTATAGTATCAGCGTATCAGTCGGTCTTTTTAACCCCTGTTTGGATAAATGGGATCAAATTCACAAAATCCAATGAATATTTAAGGAGAATAATAATGAGTAAATATGAATGCCCCTGCGATTATGTATATGATCCTGCCGAAGGTGATTTTGAAAATGGGATTGAACCTGGAACTGCCTTTGAAGATCTGCCGGACAGCTGGGTATGCCCCCTGTGTGGTGCAGAAAAAGAGTTTTTTGAAAAACTTGATTAAGACGTTAAGGAGGATTGAGAATGTTTAAACCCGTTGAAATAGCACCGGGTATCTATTCTGTGGGCTGCCGGGATTGGGATATTAGAGATTTCCATGGCTATTCCACCTATGAGGGCACTTCTTACAATGCCTTTTTAATCCTTGATGAGAAAAATGTCCTCATTGACACGGTTAAAAAGGAGTTTGCCCAGGAACTTCTGGACAACATTAGTAAGATTATTGATCCCGCAGACATTGATATTGTCATCAGTAATCACACGGAAATGGACCATTCCGGTGCTCTTACCACCGTAATGAAACGCATTGGCAGGGATAAGACGGTGCTTTGCTCCAAGATGGGGCTTAAAAATCTGAACAGTCATTTTCCCGGCAAGCTTAATCTCCAGGCAGTTGAAAACGGTGAAGAACTCTGCCTTGGGAAAAGAACCCTTGCATTCATGGAAACCCGGATGCTTCACTGGCCCGACAGCATGTTTACCTATGCCAAAGAGGATAAAATTCTTTTTTCCAGTGATGCTTTTGGTCAGCATTATGCCGGAGACTGCGCCTTTGACGATGAGATCGGTGACAAGGTCATGGATCATGCGGCAAAATATTATGCTAACATTCTGCTTAATTATTCCAGCAAGGTGCAGGGACTTCTGGAATCTGTTCAGGCATCCGGCCTTGAGATAGATATGATTTGCCCCGATCATGGGGTGATCTTCCGGAAAAATCCCGGTGCTATCATCGCAAAATACGACCAGTGGAGTCGACAGAACTGCTGCCGGAAGGCGGTGATTATTTTTGATACCATGTGGAAGAGTACCGCTGTCATGGCCCGAGAAGTTGCCAAGGGCATTGAGTCCCGGGATGTGCATGTACGGCTCATGAACACACGAAAATGCCACAGAAGTGATATCATGACCGAAGTCATGGATGCCAAAGCCCTTGTGGTGGGGTCTCCCACTCTTAACAATGGCATATTTCCGGTGGTGGCAGATGTGTTGACATACATCAAGGGGCTTCGTCCCCAAAATCGTATGGCCGCGGCCTTTGGCTCCTATGGCTGGAGCGGGGAAGCCGTGAAAATTCTCAACCGGGAATTTGAGTCCATGAAAATGGAAGTAATACATGAAGGACTCAAGGTGCAGTATGTGCCAGAGCCTGTAGATCTGGAAAAATGTTTTTCCATGGGAAAAGAAATAGCAGATAAAATCATTGAAACCTGTCCGCAACCATGATGGCAAGTTTCCTTGTCACAATAAAACTGAAAAAGTAAGGTGCTCCAAATCCAGTACCCAGTACCCCGCGCCTGCTTTTTCCTAATAACAAGAAAAGGAGCAACTGAATGGCATACGATTTCAGTGCAGATGAAATATTTGAGATGGCAAAACAGATTGAGGTAAACGGTGCAGCTTTTTACAGAAAAGCCGCAGCCAATGTCACCGGGGAAAAAGAGCAGAAATTTTTGAAAGCCCTGGCTGAAATGGAAGACCAGCACGAAAAAATCTTTGCTGCCATGCAGGCGGATCTGAAAAAAGAAGAAAAAGAGACACTGATGTTTGATCCCGAAGGAGAAGCTGTTCTTTACCTTCAGGCCATGGCGGATACCAAAATTTTCTTTAAGAAAGAAGAACCCGGTAATGATATGAAAGATATTCTTTCCGCTGCCATAAAGGCGGAACAGGATTCCATCGTTTTTTACCTTGGTATGAAAGAGGTGGTTACAGGTGCTTCTGGTAAACAACGTGTGGATGATATTATCAAGGAAGAAATGGCGCATATAAGGCTTCTGGCAACTAAGCTTTCCGGGATCGTATAGATAAAATATCCTAATGGATACCGGGGATCAAAAGCAGGCGTGACAGGCTCGGCAGATTTGCTGTACTTGATATGCCTGCCCCCCCCCGTTGGCCGCCAATGGTGACGGATGGCCAATGTTATGAGCAAGCCCAAAATTCAGGAGAAGATATCATGGCTAAAAATGCGTTGTTTGTGTTTAATGGGGATCCCATGTGCTTTATTCATGTCCTTTTAAACGCCCTGGAGATGAAAAATAGAGGAGATGAGGTAAAAGTCATTCTTGAGGGGGCTTCGGTGAAACTGTTGCCGGAGCTTATTAAGCCGGGTAATCCGTTAAATGGCCTATGGAACAAATCCCTGGAAGCTGGCGTCATTGATGGTGTGTGTAAAGCGTGCGCCCAAAAACTGGGCACCCTGGATGCCGCAGTGGAACAGAAAATGCCGCTCCTGGAGGATCTTTCCGGCCACGCCAGCATGGCAGGCTACCAGGAAGAAGGGTTCGTTATTATTACCTTTTGATAACAGTTTGCCTAGCATCGGATGCAATCTGTAAAAAGTCTGATCCCTCCCCATAACAGTCAAAGTCTTTGTCCACAACTGGGGCTCTTTTGGGGTGGGGGCAGGCATGCGTTGTTGACTCATGTCGGGCCTGCTTTTGTGAAGAGCAGGCCCGGTGGGTGAATCTAATCAGTCAAAGGCCATGTCCGTTGACCAGTTTTCCCATACCTTGCCCACCAGATTTATGCCCGGGTTCAATACTTTTTTACCGGGTTTCCAGCCGGAGGGGGTTGCTTCGCCACCCTTGGATGCCCGGACCAGTTGGAATGCCTGGATCTGTCGAATGGTTTCACTGACATTGCGCCCCACAGGCGGGGTCAGGACCTCAAAGCCCTGGACGATGCCGTCGGGATCAATGAGAAAACGTCCTCTGTTTTCCACGCCGGCATCGGGATCATAGACGCCGTACATGGTGCCTATCTTACCGCCTGCATCGGACAGCATGGGAAAAGGGACCCCATCTTTCACCATTTTTGACAGTTCATGATCATTCCACATTTTATGTACAAACATGCTGTCAATGCTCATGGAAAGGACTTCTACTCCCAGTTTCTGAAACTCAGGATATTTTTCAGCAACTGCTGAAATTTCAGTAGCTCATACAAAAGTGAAATCACCAGGATAAAAGCACAGGACCACCCATTTACCCAGGTGTTCTGACAATTTTACGTTAACAAAACTGTTTTTATGGTAGCCCGCCGCTGTGAAATCAGGGGCTTTTTTTCCTACCTGTATCATGATTTTCTCCTCTCCCACGGGTTTGTTAATTGCCTCCACGGGGGCCACGGCCCTTGCTTCTTCCACCGGTCCACTTGAAGGACGTGTGCATCCAGCACTTAACTCTTCTGACATACTTAAACCTCCCTGATGAATTCCTTTTTGGATGAAAAAATCTACCTGAAATAAACCGCCGTTCAACACAGGGTATATGAATGCCCTATGATAACGGCGGTTGAATCAAACGGTATTTACAGGATTAGGCTTTCCAGAAGCCATGGAGATTGCAAAATTCCCTTGCAGTCACAGTGGTTGCATCCGTGAGGAATGTGGCTTCAGGTGCATCTCCGGGATTGAGAAATTTACGGTAAACCATTCCCTCGGCATTGAGTTCGATCCATTCAATGTAGTGTTTGGCTTCCATGGGGTGGGCCACACTGCCGACCTTGACAAGGTAGCCACCCTCAATTTTTTCAATCACGGGTACATGCTTTTCCTGCGCTGCGTCCACAGAATTTTCCTTCATCAGTGTCATGGGCTGATTGCAGCAGCTCAGCGGGGGTTTTTCTCCGTGCAGGACTTCAACAATGTTGCCACATTTTTCGCATTTGTAAATACCCAGTTTTTCTGCCATGATACCTCCTTAATATGGTTGATTTTAATAATTGGGGAATTATCAGTTTTCCGATCCTCCCCCAAAATGTCATTGGATTAACTCGCCAGTCATAGGGTCTCCAAGCTGTCACCACATCATGTGTTTTTTTGAGATTGAACTTGTCACATGTGGTATTCGCAATAAGAATCTATGACTCATGAGGGATTAATAATTTTCACCTAAAAGTTCAAAATGAGCCTTTGCATGGGCACATGCCGGGCAGGCATCCGGCGCTTCCTGGCCTTCATGGAGATAACCGCAGTTGCGGCAACGCCATGTCACGGCTGTGTCCTTTTTAAACACCCGGTCATTTTCAATGTTGGCCTTTAAGTCAAGAAATCTTTTTTCGTGCTGTTTTTCTGCAACGGCAATGGCCATGAATACATCTGCTATGGCCTCAAAGCCCTCTTTTTTTGCAGTCTGGGCAAATTCGGGATACATAGTGGTGTGCTCATAGTTTTCACCGGCGGCCGAGGCCTCCAGATTTTCCACGGTGCTTTTTAATGCCCCTGCCGGAAATGCCGATGTGATTTCAATTTCTTCACCGCTTTTCAGAAATTTAAACAGTCGTTTGGCATGTTCTTTTTCCTGGTCTGCGGTTTCTTCAAAAATATGAGCCATCTGCACATAGCCTTCCTTTTTGGCCAGGCTTGCAAAATAGGTGTATCGGTTTCTTGCCTGTGATTCCCCGGCAAAAGCTTTGAGCAGATTCTTTTCCGTTTCCGTTCCCTGAAGTGGTGCCATGTTTTATTGGTCTCCTTTTATCTGTTTAAGTATCTGGTTAAATGCGCTGGTGTTCCCCAGCATGATACAGCCAATGATGTTGCCATGGGTATCTTTTACAATTTTTTGATACCCAGCTTCACTGGCGGTTACTTCAGAAGTCATCTTATCTTCCACATCAATTTCACCGGCCGATGCAAGGGCAATGCCCGCCACTTTTAAAACATTGGAGGGGGGGGTGTTTTTAAACAGGGCATTCCCGCCTGCCATGTTGATGCCTGCCACGCGGCCCTGTTCAACGGCCTCGGGCCAGATGCAATAGTTGACGTCTTTAAATTGTGCCACATCTCCGGCGGCATACACACCGGCAAGGGATGTTTCCATGCGTTCATTCACCACAATTGCTCGGTCTGTGTCCATGCCGGAATCTTTTACCAGGGATAATTGTGACCGCACCCCTGCTGAAAATAAGACGGCATGGGATAAAAGTGTCTCACCTGATTTGAGACGTATCCCCTCCACATGGTCTTTACCTGTGATTTCTTCGGTAACCGCTCCCAACTTAAAGGTAAATCCTCTTTGCTCCAGTAAAGCCTGGAGCCTTGCGGCACCTTCGTTATCCAGCTGCCGGGGCAGAAGCCGATCAAAAAATTCCACCACGGTGACATGTTTGTCCCTTTGGGCCATGGCCGCCGCTGCTTCAAGTCCCAGAAGACCACCGCCGATGAGTACCAGTTCTGTGGCTTCGGAACTGATATCTGCCAAAGCCCTTGCATCCGCCACCGTTCTCAGGGTAAAAACACCTTTTTTATCGCTTCCCTTAACAGGGGGCACAAAGGAGTTGCTTCCTGTGGCCAGGAGCAGGGTATCATAGGGAAAATCCCTGCCATCTGTGGTGATGGCGGTTTTGTTTTGATAGTCCACGTGGGACACTTTTGTTTCAGTTACAAGGGTGATGTCCCGCTGGGCATGCCACGGGAGGTCCTTGATAATTAATGCCTCTTCCTTGATTTTCCCGCTTAAGAACTCCGGGATTCTGATGCGGCTGTACAGGGGAAGTGCTTCCTGCGTGATCAAGGTTATAAGCGCATCGGGATCATGCTTGCGGATTTGTTCCGCTGCGGTTGTTCCAGCTGCGCCATTACCGATAATAAGATGTGATGTCATGGTTACACCCCCAGATGGTTATGTATTCCGGTCCTGGTATTGATGTTGATCAAGTTTGTATGTGTTGGTTGCCCCGCAGGTTTTATTCCGCTTCTAAGTGGCGGAGAATAGAATCAGAATTGGATTCTGCTGTTATTGGGAGCTCTATTTGTTTTTTTGTGTATGCTTGTTGGGCCAATAAAGGTTTTGTTCGGGAATCATCCCCTGAACGTGTAAAGTCATTTTGGCATGATGTCAAGAATGCCGTGTTTTATATTCAGGGCATGCAATTATCTTGCCAGACAGGTTTGAGATCTTTTCTTTTGTAGCCATCATCAGTTTAATAGTATGAGCCTGACCCCGTTGGTCCGCAAACTGTATCTAGTGGCTTATGTTGTGATCAATCCCACAAAATGATTCATTAAGTATACGCATTTGAAAGTAAAAAGGACAAGGAAAAAAGGGGAAAATTACCACTTGTTCTGTGGTCTTGAAATGTGATACCTAATTTTGAATTTATGCCAAGGTCTCTTCTATGCCATTAGCAAGTTTGGTGTCTAAATTCTGAAAAGGGAAAATTGAGGATGTTGACGGAAAAGGAACGCATTAATTTGATGACCGACCTGAGCATAGAACTCAGTCAGGTTCAGGATCTTGACATTCTTATGGAGCATATCCTGACCAAGGCCCGCATGGTCGCCAATGCCGATGCCGGCTCTATTTACATCAGAGAAGAAGAATGCCTTCACATTGCTTTTACCCAGAACGACACCATCCAGAGTCGTGTTAAACCTGAAGAAAAACTTATTTATTCCTCCTTTTGCATTGAAATCAATAGAGAAAGTATTGCAGGGTATGTTGCCGTGACAGGTGAACTGCTCAATATTGATGATGTTTACCGGATAGAGCCTAGCCTGCCCTATCATTTTAATGAAGAGATTGATCAACGGGCAGATTATAAAACCACCTCCATGCTTACTTTTCCTTTAAAGCAGTTTAACGGGGATGTTCTGGGCGTTCTTCAGATCATCAATGCCCGGGATGCCCAGGGCTGTATATCCACTTTTTCCAGAGAAGATCAGAAAATCATGTGTCATTTTGCCACCACAGCCTCCATGGCTCTGGAACGGGCAAAGATGACTCGGATTATTCTGCTTCGCATGGTTCTCATGGCCGAGCTCAGGGACCCCTGGGAAACCGGTGCCCATGTTAACCGGGTGGCCGCGTATTCCACGGAAATCTATGAAGGCTGGGCACTGCGCCGGGGTTACAGTCGAAAGAAGATTGACCTGGTCAGGGATCGGTTGCGCATCGCCGCCATGCTCCATGATGTGGGCAAGGTGGGCATTTCAGATCCCATTCTTAAAAAGCCAGGCAAGCTAACCCCCGAAGAATATGACATCATGAAGACCCATACCCTCATTGGAAAACAGGTGTTCATCAACAAGGCCTCGGACTATGACGATGATGCCATGGAGGTGGCTTTAAATCACCACGAACGCTGGGACGGCAAAGGCTATCCCGGCCATGTGGATGATACCAATACGCCCTTGCCGGGCAAAATGGATGCCCATGGAAAAGCGCTGGGCAAAAAAGAAAAGGAAATTCCTCTGTTTGGCCGCATTGTTGCCATTGCAGATGTTTATGATGCCCTGTGCTCCAAAAGGGTCTATAAAGAAGCCTGGCCCGATGATCGGGTGAATGAAACCATGCGGGCAAATGCCGGGACTCAGTTTGATCCGGAACTTATTGATATTTTTTTTGAACGTCTGGATATTATTCATGCGCTTCGGAAGCGTTATAAGGATAAGGATAAGGATGGGGAGAAGAAGTGTTAAAAAAAGCGGATTATTCAAAGTGCAAGAAAAGTGGTGCACCAGATTGTATAGTCTGCTTAAAAAATACAATATGTCTTCATTTAAGTCCTGCTGAAATTATCAGAGCACATTCCCACTTTCTCGGTTTGGTTACAATATGGTTTGTTTGTCATCGTTGTGGGGTCAATGGGGTTAGGCTTGTGTTATTGTGGTTTTGACAACTTTATGGGTTTCAAGCTGGCCTCCCACCCTTATGCGGTTTTGGGATAAAGGGCTTCATGAATGGCTTGAGCAAGTTTTTCAATGGTGTAGGGTTTTCTGATATACGTACCCGCACCCAATTTCTGCATGGTCTTAACCCGTTCATTTTCTGCATATCCCGAAGCGATGATGGCTTTTTGACCCGGATGCATTTCAATGATTTTTCGATAGGTGTCAAGCCCGTCCATGCCGGGATCCATGATCATGTCCAGAATGACCAGATCCACAAAATGCTTTGTGAGATAGGTGACGGCCTCTTCACCACTGTTGGCCATAACCGCCGCGTAGCCGAGTTTCTCCACGATCATACGGGCCATTTCCGTTTGTTCTTTCATGTCATCAACGATGAGTATGGTTTCATGGTTGCCCATTTGAGCGTAGGATGAAGCGATTTTATCTTCCTGAATCCGGGATGTGTCGGTCACCGGGAAAAAAAGTTCAAAAATGGTACCTTGATGTATTTTGCTTTTAATATTGATATATCCATGGTGGTCCTGGATGGTTCCCCATACCACGGCCATGCCAAGCCCTGTGCCACTTCTACCCATGATTTTTTTTGTGTAAAAAGGTTCAAAGATCCGTTCCTGATCCAAATCTGAAATCCCCATACCGGTGTCCTTAACTTCCAGCACCACATAGTCCCCCTTCTGGATATGCTGATACCCAAGGATGGGTACTTCCACATGACGGTTGGATGTGGACACGCAGATGCTGCCCCCTTCCGGCTGGGCCTCTGCGGCATTGGATACCAGATTCATGAGTGTTTTCTTTAAATGCATGGGTGATCCCTTTATGTTCAGCAGATTTTTCCCAAGGAGGATTTCCATGTGTACATTGCTGTGAAACATCATCAAGTCTTTATGCTCCGGTGAGGAGGCGTATTCCGATATAATGGTATTCAGGTTCACCACATCATTGCACACCACGCCCCTTCGTGTCAGGGTCAGAAGGTCCTGAACAATTGCTCCTGCTTTCTGCCCGGATTCCTTGATGGTCATGATGGGGTTATACATGGGATGGTCCGGTAATAAATCCAGCAGAAGCAGATCCGGATAACTGACGATGCCGGACAGGACATTGTTAAGATCATGGGCCACACCCCCTGCCAGCAATCCCAGTGTCTCCATTTTTTTTGAACGATCAAGGCGTTTTTCCAGGGCCCGTTTTTCCCTGTAGGTATGTCGCCTTTCATCCATTTCTTCTTGTAAGCGACGGTTGCTTTCACTGAGCTCACAGGTACGCTCCTGTACCCTGGTTTCCAGATTTCTGTTGAGTTGCTCAAGGGCGGCATTGCTTTCCTGAAGTTTCAAGGCATACGCGTCTTTGGATGCAATGGCATCGGTCAAATCCCTTCTTTGCTGATAGAGCTTCTGGGACATCTCATTGAATGCCGTTGCCATATCTCCCATTTCATCACGGGAAGAAATGGAAACCTGGACATCGGTCTCTTCCCTCTTAAGTCGCTCCATGGCATTGCGAAGCCGGGCTGTGGGCAGTATGACGGAATGGGTTAAAAACAGATTCAGGAGAATAACGATGAGAATCAGCACCAGAAATAATATACCAAAAAAGAAAAGACTCAGCTGGGATTCCTGTTCAAAGTCATCAAGAGCATAGAGAATTCGTATGAACCCGACATGAATACCTATGACTTCAATGGGGGAAAAAAATTCCGCGTAGGGGCTTTCCCGGAATCTGGCTCTGCTGAACTCCGGTATGGTGTCAACACCATTGGAATCTATTGCTGTGAATCCTTTGGGGATATTCTCCCTGGGTGATGTGGATGCCGTTAGTTGCCCCTTGGGATTATAAATCAATACCTGGGATATTTTTTTCAGGCGTTGAAGTTCTTTGAGGGACAGCATCAATGCTTCTTTCTGATCGGCATAAATTTCATTGGCCAGCTGTTCTTTTTTTTGATGAAACACGGCACTTAACAGCACATGGATATTTTTCAGGCGTGTTTGTCGACGATCTCTTTCAAAGGGGTAGATCACTGTTGCAATACTCAGTGACATAAAAAAACCGGTCATTATGACGGCCGCACTGATTTTGACCCTGAGGCTGTTAACTTTCAATGAATTTCTCCGTTCTTAAACAGTGTCCTGGCATCATAGCATAGCATATCTTTTCTTTTTTAGAAAAATTGGGTTTGATCACAACACCGACCATTTGGGACAAGTGCGGGACATAGACTGGATTGTTTTCAGCCGGGACCTGGATGGACTCATCGCTTTGCTTCATCTGTATCCAAGGTGAAGCGTGAGTGAAAAATTGGTTTGCCATTACGGATTTCCATTATTACCACATCCTTGATGGGATCTCCATTTTTGTCAAAGGAAATGGTGCCGGTGATTCCTTGAAATCCATGAATTTCGGAGAGATGCTTCCTGATGTTGACACGGTCAGTGGGGCTTCCGCTCAGGCTGATGGCGTGGGCCAGCAGATTTACGGCATCCACAGCAAGGATTTCTGCAGCCCAGACATTGGTTTTGTCCTGCCTGTGGGAAAGATACTCAAGCAATGGTGCAGATGCGCTTTGGGGGTTCCAGTGGGTGCAATAATAGCCTTTTTTTAATTCTGAACCACCGGCTTTGAAAAAATCGTTAAACCCCCATCCGTCCCCTCCCAGGGGGATGGTGTTGAGTCCAGCCTTTATCATTTCTCGCAGGATTATCCCGCTTTCCACAAATCCCGGGATGAAGATCACATCGGGGTTTAATTCTCCGGCCCGTGCAATCATGTGCCGGAAATGGCTTTGATCAGAATTATTTTTATACTCCAGGCGACTCAATATCCTTCCACCGGATTTTTCAAAGTTTTTTTTGAATAATTCTGACAGCATGGTTCCGTAATTGCTGTTTAGGTCCACCATTAAAACCCCGGTGCGGGCATTCAGGGTTTTCTTTGCAAAATGGGCCATGGCCCTGCTCTGGATGACATCGGTGAAACAGGCCCGGAAAATATAGTCGCCGGTGCGTGTCACATCCGGATGGGTGGAAATATTGCTGATCATTGGAATGCCTTCTTTTTGTGCCACCTTTGCAACGGCAAGGGAATGGGAACTCCAGTTGCAGCCGATGATGGCAGTGACACCCAGCCTTGCTGCTTTTTCCGCTGCTACCCTGGAACCGATGGGAGAACTCTGGTTATCAATTTCCACCAGTTCAATGGGTCTTTTCAGTACGCCCCCCCGTTGATTAATCGTCCTGACGGCGACCCTGATCCCTTTAATTGATGGTGCATTGGAACCCGCAGCCGCACCGGTGAATGAAAAAATGGCGGCAATTTTGATTGGCGCTCCCTCGGTAAGGCCTGGAGGCGTTGAAAAAAAAAATAAAAATATGATCAGCCACAAGGGCATCATTTTTTTTATTTTGTGATTTTTTGGGGTTCGATCATATGTGTTGGAAGGAGCCATAAGCATTCTCCTCCTATTGAACCATGGTTTTCAGATAGACGGGTTTTCCATTCTCATACTTTAGGACCACTATTTCTTTGCCAACGGGATTACCGTTTGCGTCAAATGTGATGGTCCCGCTGGCTCCCTGAAATCCCCGGGTTGCCGCCAGAGCTTCCCGGATTTTATTTCTGTCCAGAGTCCGGGCACGGTTTACGGCATCCCTTAAAAGCATGAATGCATCATACCATGGTACTGCACTGAAATAAATTTCATCGGAATGATATTGATGTCGGTACTGGTTTTTTAAATGTTGGCTTTGGGGGGTGTTTTGCCGGGGGTGCCATACGGCGGTGCAATAGCTGCCCTCCAGGGCATCCCCGGCATAACGGTGTATATCATCCCATGCATCTGCGCCTATGAATATGCTGTAAAGACCGTTCCTTATGGTTTGTCTGATAAAAAAGCCGCTGTCCCTGGAATACCCTGGTATAAAGACAACATCTGGTTGAACGTTTTTTATCCGGGAAATGATGTCCTGAAAGTCCACGGTATCACCCTTATAGCCACTTTCCAAAAGAATTGTTCCCCCCATTTGTTTGAATTTTTTACTAAAGTATTTTGCCAGAGTCATGCAATAGACTTCATTGAGATTTTTTAACACCACTGCGTTGGTGGCACCCAGGGTTTCTTTTGCAAATTTTGCCACCATTTGCCCCTGGAAGATATCATTGAAATTAATACTGAAAATATAATTTCCTGTAAGTGTGATGCCAGGATTTGTAGAAAGGGAAATCATGGGAATCTCAGCTTGTTGAAGAAGGGGGGCCATGGCCAGGGAATGGGAACTCCAATGTGCTCCGATGACGGCAATTGCATTGCTGCCCGCGGCTTTTCGGGCGGCCTTTGTTGAACCAATGGGGGTACTGTAATTGTCTATCAGCATAAGCTTTAGGGGATGGCCAAGCAATCCTCCCTGGCTGTTTATTTCATCCACGGCAAGCTCAATCAGAGGGATAAGGGGTCGATTATGGGGGGCAGCAATGCCGGTGGTGGATAAAATCGCAGCAACTGTGACGGGGGATTCCATGGGCATGGCCGGCGGTGTCCATGCCAGTAATATAATCCAGCAGAATAAAAAGGATAATTTCATATATGCCTCATTTTTTACGTCCTGCAGTCTAGGTTTTACAGGGCTTGGTCATGGCAGCTGCCAGTAAGCATAATTGCTCCTATGACCAATCCCCATTGATCATATACAGATGCAGTCCGTCTGTAAACATCGGATCTGAAAATTCAGGTTGAATGGGTTTATTAGTGGGGTTATGCTTGGCTTATGGGCGTTATTTCCTGAAGTTCCAGGATTGCATGGATCGGTGGCTGACGGAAATATTAGCAATGTGTAAAATTAACTGACATCTTTCTCAATCCCTTCACCAAATTTTCCCTTCACTAAATTTTGAAAATGCGCCTTGAGCAAGATCGCAATGGCCTATATGTTGTGCGTTTCTGATTTTTAAGAGACAGCATATGGTTTGTAGGCTGATCAACACTGTGATGTGCCAAGCTATTAGGGTGCATTTCTATTTTCCCGGTTTCACGCTTAATCAGAGAGGGGCAGCCTTGCGTTATCGGGGCTTTTGTTGAAAATTGTCTTTAAACTCAGGCTCTAATACCACATAGTCTGACCCCATTGGTCCCGCCAACTATGATAAGGCAATCATAGTTTGATCAAAGCGAGAAAATGAGAATGTGCCCAGGTATTATTTTTCCTGATAAAATTGATTTTTAAATTAAATAATCTTTTTATTTAAGCGCGTTAGGTGTTTGGGCGTGCGAGTTTGATTTTTCGGTATATTCTTTGCTTTATTGTTACTATTTTTGAGCATTATGGATGGGGCGCATTCCCATTCTATGGACATTATATCATACAATTCTGGCAGGCTTCATTTCCGCTTTGAACTTTCAAGAGCAATATTGCCATTTTGAGGATAACTTTTCAAAAAAATGTAAAGCGTTTTTGCATGGATGTGAAGGATGCCATAATTATATGGAGTTATTTCTGGGCCAAAGAATCAGGGCCGGACGTCTAAAAAATCGGGCCTGGTTATGGTCAGGTTCTAAAAAGTTGAATCCGCGGTTTTTCTTAAACGAGAACGGTCAGGGTCGAGGAGATTATTCAAGTGTTCAAGGCTATGAAAATGGGAACAAAGATTGCTTTACTTGCCGGTGTCCTGTTATTTTTGGGCAGCATTATCGCTTTTGTGGGCTCCCGGGGTCTGTCCGGAGTGGCGCAAAGGGTTTATCTGGCTGATGATGTTAACAGAATGATTAAATACATGCTGGAGGCTCGCCGGCATGAAAAAAATTTCATGCTCCGTGGGGATAGGGCATATGTAGGAGATGTTGAGAAAAAGATTGTTGAGATAAAAAAACAGGCAGAAATTGTTAAAGAAAAATCCGGGGATGTGGAGGATATTCGGCAGATGGATGCACTCCAGGCCCGGCTGCTAGCCTATGGTACAGCATTCAGCTCTTTTGTGGATTCCCATGACAGGACCTTGGCGGCAGATAAAATTATGGTTGACGCAGCCAGAACCGCTGAAAAAATTGCCGTGGAAATGCAAGAGAAACAAATCCGGCAGTACAGGGTTTTTCTGAAAGAAAATGTTTCGCAAAATGTGCTTGACGCTAAACTGGCCACAGCAGATGATGCCCAGAAAATTGTCAGATGGATACTTCAATGCCGGCGACAGGAAAAAAATTTCATTATTCGCGATGATCCTATGTATGTGGATCGTGTCCAGGGGCATGTGGCAGATATCCTTGGTCTGGCCCGAGGGTTGGAACCTGAAAATTTTCGGGATGATAATAAAGTCGATGCGGGTCTTATTGCTATGTCGGTCTTGACCTATCAACGGGCATTTGAAGAAATGGTGTCTTTGAAAGAAATACAACATGCAGCCGAGGCCCGGATGCTTGAAACAGCCCGTGGTGTACAGAAAATATGCGATGAGGTCAGAGCAGATCTAAAGGCAAAGATGGTGGCACAGATTACCTCCTCTATGCGTATAATGATCATGGGAGCGCTGACAGCCATTCTGTTCGGAGTTTGCGTTTCTTTCTTGATTGTCCGGGGCATCACCCGGGTGCTGTCCAGTGCCATTACTGGCCTTAATCAGGGTGCATTCCAGGTGGCTGCGGCATCGGAAGAGATATCAAAATCTAGTCAGTTCCTGGCACAGGGTGCCTGTGAACAGGCGGCTTCCATTGAGCAGACCTCCGCCTCACTGGAAGAGGTCTCCTCCATGACCCGTTCCAATGCCCGGACTGCTGTCCAGGCCAATGAATTCATTCAGAACACAAATACTGAAACAGAAAATGCCAATGAATCCATGGATGTCTTGATACTGTCCATGACGGAAATTTCAAAGGCGGGTGAGGAAACGGCAAAAATTATTAAGACCATTGATGAGATTGCCTTTCAAACCAATCTCCTGGCGCTGAATGCGGCGGTGGAAGCAGCCCGGGCCGGGGAGGCTGGAGCTGGATTTGCAGTGGTTGCAGAAGAGGTGAGAAATCTTGCCATGCGTGCTGCTCTGGCCGCCGGGAGTACCGCTGAACTTATTGAAGATATTACAAAAAAAGTGACGGAAGGAACTGATCGGGTCAGCAAGACCCATGCCGCATTTGCACGGGTGGCCGAGGGGTCAAAAAAGCTGGTTGCGCTAATGGGTGAAATCACCGTGGCTTCCAATGAACAGGCCCAGGGACTTGAACAGGTGAACGTAGCTGTCAGCGAAATGGACAAAGTTGTGCAGCACAATGCGGCCAATGCCGAACAGTCGGCAAGTGCTTCAGAAGAGCTCAGCGTTCAGGCCCAGCAGATGAAATCGATGGTGAATCAGTTGGTGGCCTTGGTGGGTGTTAAAAATGGAGAAATTCCTGGAAGCCTTGCGCTTCCATGTGTGAATAAAAAATTGATAACACAATCCTGACATCACCCCAAAGTGGCCCATGTTGTGATCAAGCCCGATTGCCTGGACCACCATGAAGATATCCTGGCGGACAAAAAGAATTGATTTTTTATAGGCATACCGATCCTCCATTGCCCTGGGTGCCGGGATCCTAAAGCACCGGTGAATTGGTTGAAAATATTATTGTGGATCCCTGGGGCATGGGGCCTCCTTAAAAAGTGTGAAAGGAATGATGATTTTTTTATGTTAAACTGCCGACAGCAGAGCCCCCAACGGGTGCTGTTGGGGGCGGCATAATGCCATTTTATATGAAAGTCAGTCCAAGAATCTGGAATGATAAGCGTTTTAACTTTCGTTGTGGCAGATGGTGACTGCCATGTATCTTTCAGGGCTGTTCTGTGATATTGAAAAAAACGATTGTACGAGATGGGCCCCTTTTCCGGGGTTCGGTAATGTTAACCGGCCATTGTTGCCAGCCAGGCAAAAAAATGTTTTCAACCATCCGAGCCAAACTGTTTTTCATCTGTTTCTTCCTGGGACTTCTTCCCCTTTTAATATCTGTCTTTTTTGCCTATCACACCATGTCACGCGCCATGATGATTCAGACCAATGAGCAGATTACCAAGCTGGTTGATAAAACAGCCGAGCAGATTCAATTTTATTTTGAAGCCAGGGAAAAAGAAATATCCCTTTTGTCCAATTACCCATTCATACAGCTTTCTTTTCTTCAGTTTGAATTTGGGCAGCGTCTTGATACGGTGAAACGTCTTTTGTCGGATTATGAAAAACAAAATCGTTATTTTAACCGGATTTATCTTGTTGATTTGAGCGGAAAACCAATCTTAATCGAACCTGAAATCGGGAATAATGATCCGCTTTACTTAAATGATCCCGCCGGGTGGAGCATTATGAGCGATGACAATCTCAATACCACCTATATTCCAAGTCAGGACAGTGGTAGTCCCCCTGTGGTACTGATATCAAAATGGGTATATGACTTTGAAGACAATCAAGTCCCAGTGGGAATGATTGTTTTTGATATTCATCTTCCATCCTTTACCCAGTTTGTTTCTTCTCTGAAAATTGGTGCCCGGGGGTATGCTTGCCTGTGGGATCACCGGGGGGAGCTTATGTTCCATCCTGAAAAAGTAATGATAGGAAATTTGGCCTTTGCCGTAAAAGAAAGTTCCGGCTTGTCCACATTGATAAAAAGAATGGTGAATGGTGAAAAAGGGCGTGGAGATTATGAGTTGGACGGTATTAAAAAAAGGATGATTTTTACCCAGTGCGAGGTCATGAACTGGCGGATCAGCGTGTCCCTTGAAAAGTCAGAGTTAATGAATGATATCACTACTTTACGTTATAGGATGCTTTCTTTTTGTGGGATCATTACATTTTTAATTGTCCTTGCTTCCTATGCCTTTGGTAAAAGCATTTCCACTCCCATAAGCCGCCTTATTGACGGAGCCCGGGCCGTGGGGGACGGGAAATGGGATCATTTCATTACTGTAGAATCTGGGGATGAGCTCAGTTCCCTGGCCGATGAATTTAATAAAATGACCTCACGTTTAAAAAAAAGCATACGGGAAATCATGGCGCTGAAAAGCTTTAATGAAGATGTCTTAAGAAGCGTTCCAAGCGGTATCATAACCATTGATCAAGATATGGAAATCACCTCATTTAACAGCAGCGCCGAAAAAATTCTTGGAATGCCGGAAATGTCTGTCCATGGCCTTAAAAATCCGAAAAATCCATCAGAAGCTTGTCTTTCTTCCCATGTGGACGAAATTCTTGGGTTTTTAAAAGCCTGTGTGGAAAATAACATTGTTATGACAAACCGGCAAATAGAGCAGCTTTCCGGTAAGACGGACCAGGAGCGTTCAAAGGTGATTGAACTCAATACTTCACCTCTAAAGAATGTGGATGAAGAAACCGTGGGTGCCATAGCGGTAATCCGGGATATAACACAGAAAAAAAGAATGGAGGCAGAAATGATCCGGGTGGATCGCCTGGCCTCCCTCGGAGAGCTCTCGGCGGGCATGGCCCATGAAATCAGAAATCCCCTGGCCGGTATGAAAACCGCCACCCAGATTCTTGCCAGAGGTATATCTGATGCATCGGGGAAGGTGTTGATCCAGGGGATACTGCATGAAATTGATCGTCTAAATAAAATCGTGACGGATTTGCTTAATTTTTCCAGACCCAAAAAACCCCTTCCTGCCAGTGTGGATCTTTCAGATGTTATTATACGCTCTTTGGCCCTTGTTTGGAAAAACATGAAGCAGGCCAATGTCGGCATGGTCAAAACAGTGGATCAGGATCTGCCCCGGGTGTTTGTGGACAAAGAACAGATTGAACAGGTTTTTTTGAATCTTCTTCTCAATGCCTTAAATGCCATGCCGGAGGGAGGTTCCTTGAAGATTAGCATTAAATTGAGACAGGATCGGATGGAAAAAAATTTTCAATCGAAGGCGTTTACTTTGCCGGAAAAGCACGAAAGACAGATTGAAGTGATTTTTCAGGATACAGGCCATGGAATAAAAAAAGAGATCATCTCCAGAATATTTAACCCTTTTTTCACCACCAACCCCGGTGGAACCGGTCTGGGGTTGTCCATTGTTCAGAAATTGCTGGAAAAGAATCGGGCAAAGATCAACATAGAAAGCAGAGAAAAGCAAGGCACCAGGGTGACCCTGTTGTTCCCAGTCATGGAACCGGATCTTGGAAGCTGCCATGGAGATACACATGCAGGATAGAAGGCTTTTGATTGTGGATGACGAAGACGTGTTGCGGACATCCCTTGAGACAAATTTTAAGATCGTCGGTTTTAATGTGAAAACCGCAGCCAGTGGTGAGGATGCCATGGATTTGGTAGATGTTTTTTCACCCATGGTGATACTTCTGGATCTGAGACTTCCCCACATGGACGGTATCTCAGTGTTAAAACAGATCGAAAAGGTAAATCTTGATATCAATGTGATTATCATGACCGCCTATGGTGATACCCAGACCACTGTGGAAGCCGTAAAATGCGGAGCATACAATTTTATTAACAAGCCCTTTGAACTCGAAGAACTTGAAGCCCTTGTCCACAATGCCTTTGAAAATATTGAACTTAAGCGCGAGGTTGACTATTTAAGGTATCGCCAGAAGAAATTTGAAAAATATGGCGATATTGTCGGGAAAAGCCCGGTCATGCAGGAAATCTACAGCCAGATTGATCGCATAGCAGAGACAAGGGATACAACCGTGCTCATCCGGGGGGAAAGCGGCACTGGAAAAGAGCTGGTGGCCGGGGCCATTCACCATAAAAGCACCCGTCATTCTCACCCATTCATGGAGATTAATTGTGCTTCTCTGCCGGAAACCCTTCTGGAAAGTGAATTGTTCGGCCATGAAAAGGGGGCATTCACCGATGCCGGGTCCATGAAAAAAGGGCTGTTTGAACTGGCGGATACAGGAACCCTTTTTCTGGATGAAATTGGAGAGCTGCCCCTTTCCATCCAGGTGAAGCTTTTGGGCTTTCTGGAAAAAAAACAGTTCAAGCGCCTGGGCGGAGCCAGGGATATCAAGGTAGATGTACGCATTGTCACTGCAACCAACCGGAACCTGGAACAGGCCATTACCCAGGGACTCTTCAGAGAAGATCTCTATTATCGGTTGAATGTGGTTACCCTTTTTATTCCGCCGTTAAGGGAACGAAGGAGTGATATCCCACTGCTTGCCGCTTATTTTCTGGAACAGTTCTGTAGAGAAATGGGTAAAAAAAATATGGTCTTTGCCCGGGAAGCACTGGACTTGCTTTCCGGGCATCCATGGCGGGGCAATGTACGTGAGCTGAAAAATGTGGTGGAGCGTGCCGTGATATTTGCCCGGCATTCCACCCTCGGGCCTGGAAGCCTGGGTGCTGAATTTTCCCGGAACGGTGTGGGACATTTTACCCCGGGCCCAGGGCTATCAGCCCCATTGGGTGCCCCAGACACCCTTTCCCAGGCTTTGGCGCAAAAAGAGATGGACCTGATTACAACAGCCCTTGAAAAGGCCGATCATAACAAGACAAAAGCCTCTAAAATCCTGGGTATCAGCCGATTTGCTCTGAACAGAAGACTCCAGCGACTGAACGGGATGACACGACGATGAATGGGGGGGATCCGGCTGTTTTTTTCGAAAGTATTAAGAAGGCTGCGGCTGTCCCGTTTTTTTTGATCTCCATGCTTGTGTTTCTTTTTGTGTTCTGTGCGGTCCCCCCGGGCCGGGCCCGCACAAAATCATATGACATTGCCATGATTACATGGAGAAGTGAAACCCCGGCAGAACAGGGATTTAAAGCGTGTCTTGCCAAAAGCCCTTATACGGTGAGGTGTCATATGTACCATGCCGACCAGAATCTCAATAGGCTTGGGGAAATCATTGACACCCTCCTCCAAATGCCCCCTGATCTTGTTTATGTTTTCGGTACCACCGCCACCCGGCAGGTGATATCCCGGATAACGGATATTCCCATTGTGTTCAATGTGGTGACAAGACCTGTAAAGGCCGGTATTATTGACAGCTGGGAACATTCAGGCAACAATGCCACCGGCGTCAGCAGCATGGTGCCCCTGGGGTCCCAGCTCAAAGCCCTGAAAAAAGTGGTGGACTACAAAGTGCTGTCCGTGATGTATAATCCGCTGGAACCCAATTCTTGCATACAAATGCAGCTTCTTCAAAAATTGAGTACCCGGATGGATTTTAAGCTTAAGGCCTTTCCCATTACCCATGCAACGGACATAGACCGGGCTGTTTTAAGCATGGAAAATCAGGCACATGCCATCTATTTTCCTTCAGATTCCAGAATTAGTTCCCTTGGAAAAAATATCATGCACCAGGTGAATCATCTTAAAATACCTTCCTTTGCTGCAGTGGAAAGTATGGTACTCCATGATGATGCCCTCATGGGGCTTGTGCCGGACTACTATGATCTTGGTACCCTTGCCGCATTGAAAGCCATCAGAATTTTTGATGGCGAAAAACCGGGGGATATTCCCTGCTCCACCCTGAATTATTTTCGCATTGTGGTCAATATGAATACCGCCGGGAAGATTGGTGTCCAGATTCCCACATCTCTTCTGATTATTTCTGATGTTATCGTGCGATAATCTTTGATATGTGCGAATTGCGCACGCCTCAAAGGTTCGGAAAACGCACTGTCTTTTTAGGTCTAAATGGGCTTCTTTTCTTTAACTATTTGTTTTTAAAGCGTTTAAAAATTATTTGTGCCGATGGCATTATTGTTGCTCTTCTTTGCTCATTGAATGGCGGGTAATATCGTCCTGTCATCCCATTGCCTGGTTTTGTTGACGGGCTGTTTCCTCGTACGGGGAACTGATTCTGACCTGCAACCACTGCGGTTCGGAATTTGGTCACAACATCATCATTTAATACATCAAAAGGAGCTTTTTAACATGGTAATGCAATGCATCGTACCTGATTTTCATTTTCAAAAACGGTTATGTTCCATGAAGTGCGCCGTAATTATTTGTCTGGCCCTTTCCTTTGTTTTCGCAGCCGGCATTGCCGACCAGGGAGAATGCAAAACCTGGCGATTGAAGTTTCAAATGGCCTGGCACACCCAGCATCCACAGTATAAGGCCTATCTGGAGTTCACCAAAAGAGTAAAAGAAGCCACCAATGGAGAGTTGAAATTCACCATTTTCCCGGCAAGTCAGCTCATCGGGAGAAATGAGGCCCTGGACGGACTGAAAAACGGTACCATTGATATGCTGGGCAGTTGCGGTGCCTATTACCATGGCATGGTTCCCGAAGGCGATGTGGACTGGCTTCCCTATGTCTCTTTGAACAGAAGAGAGGCTTTCTGGGAATTGATGAACAATAAAGGCGGCGGAGACAAGGGCAAATTCCACGATATTATTTACGATTCTTATCTCACAAAGGCCAATGCCGTGTGGCTGACCAATGTCATCTGCGGCAGTTCAGGGATCATAGGCAGGGGGAATACGGAATATAATACGGTTGAATCCTTGAAGAATATCAAGCTCAGAGCGGCAGGCGGGGTCAGTACCCGGGTGGCAAAGGCGTGGGGTGCATGTCCGGTTACCATGGCAACGGGGGAAATTTATCCGGCCCTTCAGCGGGGAACGGTGGATGCCCTTTTATTCTATGCCTATGGCCTCAAGGATTACAAGTTTTTTGAAGTGGCGAAAACCTTTACCCGGCCACCTGTTTTTACCTGGGCCGACGATCTCTGGATCAACAAGGATGCCCTGGAACGACTCCCCCAGGATTTAAGAGATATCCTTATAAAGGTTGCCCATGAATGGGGCAAATGGGCCAGCTGTGAATACTGGCCTGCTTATGAAGCGGAAAATGAAAAATGGTGCCTGGAAAACGGCGTGAAATTTGTAGAATTTGATCAGGAGAATATTCAAAAATCCAAGGAAATGCTCAATGTGGTCTGGGACTGGTATGCCAGTGAAAGCCCGGGATGTGGAGAACTTGTGAAAATCATCAAGGTGAAAGAAAAGGAGTGGGATAAAAAATGATGAAAACAATTTCTCAGTTCAACAAAATCATGGGGGAAATGGCTGGCTGGATTGTGGTGGCCATGATGCTGACCATCAGCTTTGATGTGGCCATGCGGTATCTGTTCAATGCCCCCACCACATGGAGTTTTGAGGTCAATCGTTACATGCTTATCATGGTGGTGTTCATGGGTGGGCCATGGACACTGGCAGCCGGGGGACATGTCAGCGTGGATCTTTTGACGGAAAATATGGGCGGTAAAAGAAAGCTGATTCTGGACATTGTCACCTCGGTTATGGCCTGTGTCTACATGCTCATGTTTACCTGGGAATCCATGGTTTTTACCTGGGATGCTTGGGAAAATGCAATTAGAAGCACGGAATATCTGGCTTGGCCCCTGTGGCCCATCCGCATCTTTTTGGTTGTGGGCGGTACCATGCTGTCCATCCAGTACATGATTAAAATAACCGAAGATACTGTAAAATTAAAGACCATTAAAGGAGCTGCCTGATATGGAGTGGTATATCGTACTTGCCATCCTTGTTATTTCGCTGACGCTTTTTCTGTTCATCGGACTTCCCGTCGCATTTTCCCTGGGATTTCTGAGCATGCTGAGCGCCCTTGTCTTCTGGCCCGGCACCACCGGACTCTATGGGGTGGCCTTGGCGGGCTATGGCCACATGGGCAATTATACCCTTGTCTGTGTGCCCTTGTTTATTCTCATGGCCCAACTGGTCATGCACAGCCGCATGGGAACCGACAGCTATGAGGTGGCGGACCGGTTTCTGCGGCAGCTGCCCGGTGGGCTTGGCATGACCAGTGCGGTGTTTGGAGCCATATTCGGTGCCGTGTGCGGAGCCAGCACCGCCGGTACCGCCACCGTGGGGCTTTTGTCTCTGCCTGAAATGATGAAACGGGGATATCAGTCGGGTATATCCGGGGCCATTGTGGCCTTTTCCGGGGCACTTTCCATTCTGATTCCTCCCAGCGTCATTTTGATTCTTTATGGAACCCTTGCCAATGAATCCATTGGAGCTCTTTTTGCCGGCGGTATTATCCCGGGGCTGTTGATGACCGTGTTTTCGCTTATTTATATCTATGTTCGGGTCATGATGAATCCTGAAATAGCACCCAGGGATGAAGTACGCTATACATGGAAGGAGAAGTTTTCATCCCTTTGGAAGGTGTGGTCACTGCTTGTTGTTGTGCTGATGCTTCTGGGTACCATTTATTCCGGTATTGCAACTCCCACCGAAGCCAGCGCCATTGCCTGCCTGTCCGTTTTTATTATTGCCCTTGTGAAACAAAGTCTCAGCATTGAAACGGTGAGAACTGCGCTGATGCAGACGGTGAAAACCACGGCCATGATTGGGTGGATTATCATCGGTGCCACTTCGTTTGGGTATGTAATCATATACTCCGGGTGTGCTGCCGAACTCACCGACTGGGTGATTTCTCTGCCGGTGCCAAGCACCGTGATTGTAATTATCCTGATGCTGGGCTTTCTTTTCATGGGCATGTTTCTTGATCCGGCGGCCATTGTCATGATGACCACGCCCATTATCCTGCCCATTCTTCTGGCCCTTGAAATAAATGTTCTGTGGTTTGGTGTACTCATGGCCATTAACATGTGTGCCGGTAATATTTCACCACCCATGGGATTAAATTTATACATTGTCAAGGGATTGATGCCCAATGAAATCAACCTTAGGGGGCTTTTCAAGGCAGCCGTGCCTTTTATGGTGCTGGATGTCGTCACCATTGCCCTTGTGATGATTTTTCCCGGTATTGTGACCTGGCTGCCGGAGTTGATGGTTTAAAACCGTTCAATCAACTTGTTGATTATAAAATCACTCTCCCGCATGGCCTGATCGCCGAAGGGGCCGAACCATTGGCTCACTTCGGCGAATCGCTCCATGAAAAGATCTTTATCATTGTTTTCCACCAGTTCCATCTGTTCGTTCATGGCCGCCACGTACTGCTTTAAAAGCTTTCTGCGGGCCGGGGTGGCAAAAATAATCTCAGCGTACAGGCTGCTGTCCTGGGCAAAGAGTCGTCCCACCATGCCAAGCTCAAGGCGATAAATGGGGCTTGAAAATTCCAGGGATCTCTCAAGATTCACCTTTTGCTGGCAAAGAAATCGGCCAAAACAGAAGGTGGCAAAATGGCGCAGGGCCTGGACAATGTCCATGATGTCATCGTGTTCTTCAGGTCCGGCACTGACCATCACAGCTCCCCACAGGGTAAGCTGTTCCACAAGCCATTGACATTTTTCATTGTCCCGTCCCGGTGTGACGGCAATGATCTGTTTGTCCAGGCTGGCACATGAAGGTCCAAACAGGGGATGAAGCCCGATGACAGCTCCGGAAAAGTGACGGAGCATGGCATCCACAGGCGCTGTCTTGATACTGGTGATGTCCGCCAGGATAGCCGTGGACGGCACGTGGGGAACAATACGTTTTATGGTGTCAAGGGTGACGTTAATGGGAACGGACAGCAGCACCAGATCTGTTTTGGCACACAGGGTTTCCACCTGGTCCCAGGTTTCTTCGGTGAGAATCCTGACAATGTATCCCGATGTCCGGAACAGGTCGGCGAAAAAACGCCCCATCTGTCCGGCCCCCCCCACAATCAACACCTTGGCTCCTGCCCGGGTACCCTGCTGTTTCATCTCCACGGTCTGTTCCATGCGTGAATTTCTCAGGATTACGCGGTACAATTCTTCCATGAAGTCGGGATTAATGCCCGAAGATGCGGCCTGGCTGCGCAGTCTTGAAATCAGATCTTCTTCCCTTGCCGGATGGTACACCGGGATGTTGTGGGCTTTTTTAAGGGCCACAACTTCCTGGACCTGTGTCAGACGCCGGGAAATCAATCCCAGGATCTGCCGGTCGATGTCATCAATATTGTCCCTTAATTTCTTTATCTCAGTGTCAAACACCTTGTCCATGGTCATCCCTGTTATAAAAAGTCAATTTACTCGTTTGTGTTTTGCTGATAGAGTCAGGTCCGGTTGTGCTCCCGGTACGTCCGGGGTGGACCATGCACTTACGTGAATGGCCGGTATTGGAATCAAGCTCCTCTCATACCCAAATTCCCTGCAAAAGTCAAAATAAGCCAACGCTTTTGAAAACCGGCAGAAGCCCGGGGAAGTGGCAATTACAATGAATGTTGAGAAAAAAATGTTTGTAACGGATCTGGACGGCACCCTTTTTACCGATGATAAAATCATTCATCCCAGGGATCTGGCCGCCCTGGAATCCCTTGGAAGGAAGGGAATAACAAGGGTGTTTGCCACGGGACGGTCTATTTACTCTTTCCAAAAGGCTGTCTCAGGTATGGGCTTTTCCTCCACCGGAGAAGATATGCCCGTGGATTATGTTATTTTTTCCACCGGGGCTGCTATCATGGAATGTACCCATGGGGAAATTATCAAGAAGGTAAACCTTGGGCCGGGGGATGTCTGGCGCATTGCCAAGGTTTTTGATGGCCTTGGCCTGGATTATATGGTCCACCGCCCGGTACCGGATACCCGCAATTTTGTCTATAAACTAGCTGATTCGACCTCCATGGGCGGAAAAGATGAAAATAAATCCGCCCGAAATGTGCGGGTTTTCATGGAAAGTGCGGCTGTCAAAGACCGAGGATGTGTGCATCTATCCTTGAACGGGAATGTACCTGCCGGCCCCCATGGATGCCGAGATACCCGTTTTGGTGGGGAATCCCGTGGGAAATTGCCGGCAAACCCGGATTTTCATGCCCGCATTGCCCTGTACCATGAATTTTGCAGACCCATGACGGCAACAGACGCGGCAACCTTTGGTGAGTCAACGGAAATTTTGGCCATTGTCCCTTCCTGTCTGGGGCATGAAACCGCGGACCGGGCTCAGCAGGCCCTTGCTGATTTCAGCGTTATTAAAGCCACCTCTCCCCTGGATGGAAAATCCATGTGGATTGAGGTGTTTCATCCACGGGTGTCCAAGAGCCAGGCTGTGGCATGGCTTTGCAAGCGCCTTGGTGTGTCCCGAAACGATGTGGCGGCAGTGGGCAATGATTATAATGATCTGGATCTTTTGCAATGGTCGGCCCGGGGATTTGTGGTGGCCAATACACCGTTGGATCTGCAGAAGGGTTTTGAGATGGTGGCATCCAATAATCGGTGCGGGGTGGCGGAAGCGGCTTCTCTGGTTGTGTCACAATCCACGATACTTTCGGTCAAATAAGTGGGCTTGCTCACAAGATGGGCCACCAGTCATAATTGGCGGTCCAATGGGGGCAAGCCTGCCCCCTCCAGATTGGCCCATCTTATGACCAAGCTCAAATAAGTGATGTCTGTTTTGCAGTAAACCAGAAAATAAAACGGGTTTCTACCCTTCAAGGACAGAAAATTTTTCATGTGGCCAGTATTATAATTGCTTGACAGACCAGAGGCTTGTCTCTATTTTGACCCGATGGAAATATTAAACACCATTATTCCCATTTTTACAGTGATTATCCTTGGCTGGTTTGCCAGGCAAAGGGGATTTATACCACCGGAATTTCTGGGACCGGCCAACCGTCTGGTGTTCTACATCGCCATTCCGGCCATGGTCTTCGGAGCCATTGCCAAAAGTTCACTGAAAACCGATTTCAATCCCCTGGTGCTGGGATTAACCCTGGCGGCCATTGTTGTGTCCTTTGGTTTGACCTGGTTGATCAGCACAAGCATTCATCTGCCCCCCAGTCGATCGGGAACCTTTGTTCAAAATGCCTTTCATGGGAATCTGGGTTACATCGGTCTGGCCGTGGTGTACTATTTTCTGGGGAGTGATGGTTTTGCCGCAGCCAGTATTTTAACCGGTTTTATTATGATTTTGCAGAATTTTTTATCGGTGTTTGTGCTGCAGTATTATGCGGATGCCATGCCATCCCTTCATAACCCCCGCAGAATAATGATGAAAATTGTGGGAAACCCCGTGATTGTGTCTGCCATTGCAGGGATCAGCTTTGCCTTGACCGGTGCTGCATTGCCAGTGATCGTTGTGCGTACCCTTAATATCATCAGCGGCATGTCCCTGCCCCTTGCCTTGCTTCTCATCGGAGCATCCCTGAGCTTTGATTTAATGAGATCCCGGTTACGTCATCTGCTGCTGGCCAATTTTATAAAGCTTCTGATGCTGCCCGGGGTGGGATGGGTGTTGTATTCTTTCTGGGAGATTTCCCCGGAGCTGTATGTCCCCGGGCTTATTCTGCTGGCATCTCCTTCGGCCACCATCAGTTACGTCATGGCCCGGGAAATGAATGGAGATGCCGAGTTCGCCGTGGCGGCCATTTCTTCAACTACCCTTTTTTCCGCCGTGACATTTACCCTCTGGCTTCATTTGACCCACTGATGATCCGTGGGCCGGATTCCTGCACCCGCTGAGGAATTCGGCTCCGGAAAAATGTGCATGGGTGTTACGGCTACCTGTGCTTTCTGTCTGTGGCTCATTCCTGCTTGTAAATGATGGACCCCACATGTTCACCGGCAAGGGCTTTGGTAATATTGCCTGGAATCATACCATTGATTACCTGTACTTCCTCCAGAACTTCGCTGTTTTGAATAATTTCCAGACAGGGTCGCTCAATGACCAGGTCATCCTGATTCCTTTCAATGAGATCCCTTGCCCCGATTTTGGGGATGAATTCGGCATCGGGATTTTTCTTGGGATCATCGGTGTAAAGACCGTTTTCATCTTTAATGAACAATACCCTTCTAGATCCGATGAGGTCCGCCAGGATGATCAAGCCCACATCGGTGCGGTGGATGGGAATTCTTCCCTTTTCCGGCTTGATGGCAAAGTAGTCATAGGGCGGCATACCGGCCATGACCGGAATAATGCCCTCGGCAAAATAGGTGGGCAGCTTTACGATATCGCTGTGGGATACCTTGATGCCCCCCCAGGGGGACAAAAGGGTGGCCACCATCAGGGCGTTCTGGTCGGAGATCATGCTGCCGAACTTGGCAATGATGCCCGTGGGCATGCCCATTTCAAGGCCAATGGTATAGATGTGTCTGCTTCTGGTACCACCGCCTGTGGTGATGAGCATTTTGTGCGCTTCCCTGTTTGCCACAATCTCCTTTAAAATAGCGGGAAGTGCTTTGGCGCCCCTGTCACAGATGGACTGCCCCCCTATTTTCATGATGGCAACATCTGGATACAGGCGTTCCTGGGGAGCAATTTCTAGCTGGTTGAGAAATTGCCTGCCCACCAGACTTTCTCCCATCAGTTTGCTTTTTACGTGGAGTCTTTTACCGTCTTTATCTCGAACTAAAGCCATGGTCCCCCTTTCGGGCCTGGGTTTCCACCCAATTTGCGGTTGGTGTGATAAATCGCCCTTTTGTAATTATTGGTCCGTCTTATGTTTTTTATTGTCGTCTTCCTTTGTGTCTCTTTGCAAGGCGATCAGTTCGGCACCGGTGGCCTGTGCAATCTGTTCAAGTTCTTTTAATCGCAGATGGTCTGAGTAAACTTTCAGATTGGAGTCAAATACGGCAACGACCCTGAAACGTGGTTTTTTTTCGCCTTCTTTGGTTTTCCTTCTTTCTCTGTAAAATATTTTTCCAGCCATGGTTTTATCCTCCCTTGAGTCATTAAAAGATGATACTGTCTGTCCGAGGACAATCAGAGAATGTAATTGTATAACGTATTGAATTTTTTAAAATAATTGTTGATAATCGTGGTTGTGATTGGTCGATAAATCAATGCAGCCGGATTTTTTGAAAAGCCATCCGCATCAGTGGGATTGTGAAAAATGAAATTGAACAATGAATTCACTATAGTCATTATCCGGTTATATGGCAATACCGGTGGCAAAAAAATTAATGATTCTAAAAGAATATGGAGAGTAGCATGCTGTTTAAAGACAAGATGATATTTGAAGAAAAATTGATCTGCGCGGTAAAGGGCTTTCTTGATAGCCAAGAGGCCCATCGTCTCTATGAAACCGCATTGGAGGCCGGTAAAAGGGGGCCTTGTCTGGAGATTGGAAGCTATTGCGGCAAATCCGCCATCTATCTTGGTACCGCCTGTCAGGCAAATGATACGGTGCTCTACTCCATAGATCATCACAGGGGCTCGGAGGAGCAGCAGAAGGGAGAAGAATATTTTGACCCGGACCTTTACGATGAGAATTTCCAGGGCATTGATACTTTCAAATTTTTCAGAAACACCATTGAAACCTTTGCTCTCACCGATTCAGTGGTTCCCCTGGTCTGCGACTCCCATGTGGCGGCAAAAAACTGGGCCACACCTTTAAGTCTGGTATTTATTGACGGCGGTCACTCGTTTGCAGCGGCCTTCAACGATTATAACTGCTGGGCACGTCATATTATCCCCGGCGGTTTTCTGGTGATCCATGATATTTTTCCTAACCCCGAGGATGGCGGACAGGCCCCTTACCAGGTGTACCAATACGCCCTGGCTTCGGGGCTTTTTAAACCGGTTTCCATGACAAAATCCCTGGGGGTTTTAAAAAAGCTGGCATGCGGTGAGGGGCCTGCCATGGAGCCGAAATGATGAACCCAGTGGACCCACCTCGCTCTCAGTACAAGCGATCAATGGTCCACATGGGAAGGGGATCATGGTGCATATCTTCCTGAGTCGTCAGCAGTGAGTGCATTCCCATTTTCCGGGTTAGACGCTTAATCAGAGAGGATCTGCCTGTGCCCTCAGCGGTCTTCCTTGAAAAAGTTCAAGATATCTTCCAGAATCATGTAAAACGAGGGGACCAGGGCCAGGGTGATGAGGGTGGAAAATACGATGCCAAACCCCAGGGATATGGCCATGGGAATCATATATCTGGCTTGGCGGGAGGTCTCAAAGATCATGGGGGCAAGCCCCCCGAAGGTGGTGAGGGTAGTGAGCATGATGGGCCGGAACCGCTGGGTGCCGGCCATGGCAATGGCCTTATGGGCCGGTATTCCCTCCCGTCGTTTTCGGTTGGCAAAATCCACCATGACAAGGGAATCGTTCACCACCACCCCGGACAGGGCCACAAGACCGAACAGACTCATCAATGACAGGGAATATCCAAGAAGGATATGTCCCAGCACCGCCCCCACAATGCCAAAGGGAATACAGACCATGATCACCATGGGTTGGAAATAACTTTTAAAGGGGATGGCAAGCAGGGCATAAATACCGAACAGGGCCATTAAAAGTCCTCGGATCAGGCTTTGGGTACTCTCCTGCATGCTGGCCTGGCGGCCTTCAAAGTTGCCGGTGAGGCCGGGAAATTCCTGCTGCAGTGCGGGTAGAATCTCTGATTTTACCACAGAGAGAATCCGGTTGGTCTCCACCCGGGGTACCACGTTGGCCGTGATGGTGGCCACCCGCCGTCCGGCCCGTCGTTTAATGGAGGTGTAGGCCCGGCCCCGTTCCATGGAGACGGCTTCCCGGAGCAGGGTCTCCCTGCCGTCGGGGGCTTTTATGATCATGGTTTCCAGCTGGTTTTCCGTGGTGCGTTCCGCTTCTGGCAGGCGCACTTTTACGGTGACCTCATTTCTGTCCCGCTGGAGTTTCAGGGCGGTGGCACCATAAAAGGCATATCGCACCTGGAGGGCAACATTCCTTGCCCGAAGGCCCATGGAGAGTCCCTCGGGCAGCATTTTAAAGTCAAACTGCTGTTTGCCCAGGGCCGAGCCGTCGTCAATGTCCTTTGTGGACGGAAATCCACCCAGCTCATCGGCCAGTTTTTCACTGGCCGCATCAAGGGTTTCAAAGTCTCTGTGGCTCAGTTCAATGGTTAGGGATGCCCCGGAGCCGGGTCCCCCCCGGTCGGACTGAAACACCATGGACTCCAGACCGGCAATGGTCCCTGTGGCCACCC
Source organism: Desulfocicer niacini (assembly GCF_054657595.1). NCBI lineage: Bacteria > Pseudomonadati > Thermodesulfobacteriota > Desulfobacteria > Desulfobacterales > Desulfobacteraceae > Desulfocicer > Desulfocicer niacini. Next base: position 38,530 of record NZ_BAAHYK010000021.1, on the reverse strand, counting down.
GCCACAGTTCAGTGACCCTGGCCGTTGACAGGGGACGGACATCCGGAGGGGTGAGCAGAATCCGTCCGGTGATGATATTTTCGTTCACCTGGGCATATCGTCCTTCGGAAAGTGCTTCGCCCCCGTTGTTTTCCACCACCTTTTTTGCCGATGCTGAAATGATATCAAGCACGGCAGCGGCCTTTTGGGTTGATGCCCCATAGGGCAGTGTCACCATGACATAGGCATAGTCTGATTCCACCCGGGGCATGAGGGTGGTGGTGATTCTGCCGCTTTTGACATAGCCAAGTACGATGATCAGAACGGCCAGACCCACGCTGGCGGTGATGTAGCGGTTTCTCACCATGAATTCCAGGGCAGGGCTGTAAACCTTTTCCACAAAACGCACAAGCCCCCGGCTGATCTTCTGCTGCTGTGCCATGAGCCAGGCCATGAGCCTTCCCGGCTGCCGTCCCTGGTGAGACAGGTGGGCTGGTAGAATAAAAAGACTTTCGATCAGGGAGATGAGAAACACAACAATTACCACCAGGGGGATCACCTTGAAAAATTTGCCCATGGTGCCGGTGACAAACATGATGGGCAGAAAGGCCACCACATTGGTCAGAATGCTGAAAATAACCGGCATGGCCACTTCCTGTGCCCCGGCAATGGCCGCCTCCAGAAATGGTTTTCCCTGTTCCCGGTGTTTGTAGATGTTTTCCCCCACCACAATGGCGTCATCCACCACAATACCCAGGGTGACAATAAAGGCAAACATGGAGATGATGTTGATGGAAAAATCAGTGAGGGGAAAAAACACAAATGCCCCCAGAATGGAGATGGGAATACCCAAGGCAACCCAGAAGGCAAGGCGAATTTCCAGAAAAAAGGCCAGGAACAGAAATACCAGGGTCAGGCCGATGTAGCCATTTTTGATGAGCAGTTCGGCCCGCTGTTTAAAAACCTCGGAGCGGTCACTGACCATGGCGATATCAATGCCCTGGGGAAGGCTTTTTTTAAAGGTTTCCACCCGTTCCTTGACCGCGTTTGACACTTCAATGGGTTTCTGATCCCCCACCCGGTATACCTCCACCATGATGGCTGGTTTGCCGTTGAAGGTGGCATAGGTATTTGATTCTTCAAACCCCTCGGTGATGGTGGCAATGTCCTCCAGCAGTATCCGGGAGCCGTCCTTGCCGGTGATGATGGGCAGGCGTGCGTATTCAGCAGCAAGTTCCCGGCGTTCCTTCATTCGTACCATGATTTCCCCGCCCCGGGTGCGGATGCTGCCTCCGGGAAGCTCCACCACCGCATTGCGGATGGCTTCGGCGATGCCCCCCAGTGTCAGGCCATAGCGTCTGAGGTTTTCCTGGGAAACTTCCACATGGATTTCGTGCTCCCGGGTACCTTCCATATCCACCTGTGTAATGGTGGGGTCCTGGAGCAGAAGGTCTCTGAAGGATTCGGCAAATTCCGTGAGAATCGCCTGGGACTGAGCCCCGTAAATGGCATGGGAGGTGACATGGCGTTTACGGGTGACAACGGTGGTCATGGGTCTTTCAGCTTCATCGGGAAAGGAGGTGATGGCATTGACCTCGGTTTCCACCTCCCTTGCAAAGCGCTGGATATCCATTTCTTCCCGGACTTCAATGGTGACACTGCCCCGGCCTTCGGAGGCCGTGGCCTGCATTTCGTCAATACCGTCCAGTCCCTGGACGGCCTCTTCAATGGCCAGGATGATGCCCCGCTCCACCTCTTCGGGGCTGGCACCGGGGTATGTCACCGACACGTTAACCGCACCGACTTCAAAGTCGGGAAAAACTTCCTGCTTAATGGAACTGCCGATGACGATGCCGCCCACCAGAAAAACAAGCATCAGTAGGTTTGCCGCCACGGAATTTCCGGCCATCCACGGGAGGGGACCTTTTAATCCGGGTGTCTGGGAGTGTGTGGTCATTTCTCTTCACCTGTGGCAGCAGTGGATGTTGTGGCAGGATGGTTTTTAAGGGGGGGATCGGCCTTGCTCGGTGGGGCAGAGGAGGTGTCTGGGCGCAGGGAAAGGGGGTGTGCCTGAACCTGCAGGGTCATGCCTGCAACGGGGGAGGACATGTCTGAAACAACAATTCGATCCCCTGGTGCAAGTCCGCCACTGACAAAAATGTGCTGTTCATCCCGCCACACGGCGTCAATGGGTTTGATGATCAGTGTCTGATTATCGTCAACACACCACACCTGGTCTCCATCTCTTACCAGTTTTCGGGGTAGGGCAATGACTTTGGACAGTTGTGCCCCCTGTATGCGGATGTTGACATAGCTGCCCAGCAGCAGGGGGGGACTCCCCTGAATTTCCAGCCCCAGTGGATCTTCAATGGTGATGAGAAGCCTTGCAAGTCGGGTTTCGTTTGTTAACTCTCCCAGCAACCGGATGACATGCCCTGGACGGGGGGGATTGTTTCGGGCGGTGATCCAGGCAGGACTTCCCTGGCCGTGGGTTTTTAGGGGAAAATCCACCCATTTCAGCTGATCTGTGGGAAGGGTGGCCTGAACCCAGTAGTCGTCGGTACCGGTCAGGGAGGCCAGGGTATCCTGGGAGGAGATTTGGGAACCGGGTTCCACGTTCACCGCCATGACCATGCAGTTAAAGGGGGCTTTGATACGGGTACGTTCAAGATCCAGAGTCACCCGGGCAAGATCGGTTTCTGCCCCGGCAATGTCGGCCTTGATCTGGGCCAGCTGGGGTTCCCGCAGGGCCAGATCTGCATTGGAAATAGTTTTTTTTGATCCGTTTTGAAGAATTTTCAGTTCTTCCCTTGCCACCTCCTGTTTACCCATTTCAAGACGCAGTCCTGCCCGGAGCCTTTCAATGGCTGCCCTTTGCCGGGCCACATTGAGCAGAAAATCTTCCTCTTCCAGCTGGAGCATGATCTCCCCCTTTTTGAAAAGTCCGCCGGGGATCAATTTTTCGGATTTTTCCTTTACAAATCCACCCACCCGGGATTTCAAGGTGATGCTCCGGGAGGGGATGACCGTTCCCATGGCCGACAGATTGACAAAGTGCGTACCGGCGGTGACGGTCATGGTTTCCACCAGGGGCAAGGGAATCTGGGGGCGCCCCCGGCGGGCCACGGGTCTGGTGGCATAAAGATAGTTGGCTGCGACAATGCTTGCAGCAATAAAGATGATGGGGATCAGGAACCGGATCACCCGGACCAAGGGGTGACGACGTCGGGGGGGGGTGTGTGAAGTCATGGCATTTCCAATTGTTGGGTCCAGTCTCCTCCCAGAGCCCGGTAAAGGGCGATGCGGTCCTTGATCAGGAGCGCCTTCTGTTCAATGAGTCTGCTTTCCAGTTTCTGAACATTGAGCTGTTCGGTTAAAAAGGGGATAAAAGGGTCCATTCCTTTGATGTATCTTCGCCGTGCCTCTTCCAATGCCTGGCGGGCAGTTGCAAGTTCCACAAGGAGAAGGTCGACATAGCGGGCCTGGTGGTGTTCCGCTGCCAGGCTGTTGTCCACCTCTAAGATAGCGGTTAGAACGGTTTTCTCATAGGTGGCCAGACGTTCTTTGACCACGGCGGTTGCCGTTGCCAGTGCAGCCTCTTTTTTGCCGCCATCAAACACAGTGGCACTGAGTCCTGCACCCAGGGATAGTATCCAGTTCTGGAGAATGAGATTAAGGCTTGTCTCCCGAAACAGAAAACTGCCGGTGATGGAGAAATCGGGCAGACGGTTAACCCCGGCACGGATTTTATCCCAGTCGGCAGCCACAAGTCGGGAACCTGAGGCGCGTACATCCGGGCGCAGGGCCAGCAGGTTGGCTGGCAGTCCGTTGACGGGAAGGGGGGGCAGCTGTTCCGGCAGGTCTCCCATGATCCGGGGACATTGATCCGGAGTTCTGCCAAGGAGCAGGGCCAGGGTATTTTCAAGGCTTGCTGCCCGGTTTTCAATGGGGGGTATTTCCGCCTGGGCCCGGGCCACCACCTCCCGCTGCTGGAGAATATCCAGGGCCGTAGACATGGATTTTTCAAACCGCAGTTCCAGAAGGTCCAGCACCGTGGTGTTAACATCCAGTTGCTGTTTTAGAAGTTTGAGCTGTTTCCGGGTGGCAATCAGGGACACCCAGGTATTGGCAACTTCAGCAGCCACGGACATGGCTGCGGTTCCAAGGTCGTATCCGGATGCCAGGGTTTCCTGGTGGGAAGCGGCCACATCTGCCTTTATTCTGCCCCAGAGATCTACCTCATAGGATGCTGCCGGACCCATGACAAAGGTGTTATAAGAAGTGGTGTGTCTGTCGGTTTGGGTACGGGTGTAATCACCGTTCAGGGTGATGGTGGGAAACAGGCCTGCTCTTGTGGATGCACTTTGGGACCTGGCCTGGTCGAGTCTTGCAGCGGCTTCCCGCAGGGAAAAATTTTCTGCCAGGGCCGTTTCCACAAGATTGGTGAGTTCATTGCTGTTAAACTGGGTCCACCATCCGGATGAGGCGGTTCCCATGGCAGGAGATGAAAACAGCGTTGTTCCGGAAAATGTCCGGGGATGGATGTCCCGGGGGGGGGGGGGGAACTGCCGGCAGCCCTGTAGAAAACATATGACGGCCAGGCACACGGGTAAATTTTTCATCAAACGGCTCAGCATTGGTGTCATCTTTTCGGCCCGGGTTCTGATGCCAGCCATGAAGTGGTGAAAATCAGAACCCGTACCCTTTTTTTAGGGTTCATGTGGGCAAAAATGGAAACAGGGCCACTGTTTTTAATTCCTTTTCAGGCGTGTGAAAATTGGCAACAGACCTGAATATGATTTTTGGGCTTTTTTACCAAAATGATTAAAATAAAGCAACTAACATGCCATTTTTAGGTGATATTATTTTATTTTTTAAGTTATTGAAAATTAGTGAAATAAAGTGTGTGTGTTTTGGGCGTTGGGTATGATTGATGCAATATATGACTCTTTTATATCCAGTATTTTGGATTTAAGTGGGTAAAAAGTATCCAGGGTGTTTTCGTTCGGGATAAAAAATGGTACTTGATAAAAGATCCGGAACATAATACTTTTATCACTTAATGATCAAGCCCCAAATTCAAAGCGTTGTAAATATTCGGCTTGTTCATGTAAACGTTTGGTCAGTGCCCCATCTTCACCTGTTTGGGGCTTGGGGCTGCGTAGCATACTTAATGCTATGTGAGCAGACCAAAACAGGCGAATTTGGGGTGCTGACCGAATATTTACAAAGATTTCAGGAGATGTCCTTGAAAACAAACTATTTTATCCGAAAAATGGATATGGCGGTTCCGGTGGCCGAGGCCTTTGCCTGGCATGAACGTCCTGGTGCCCTGGAACGTCTGACACCGCCCTGGGTGGTCATGAAAAACATTCGTAAATCCGGGGGAATTAAAACCGGTGCCACCGTGGAAATGGACCTTTGTGCCCCGTTGGGGTCCATGAAAATGGTGGCGGAACACACGGCCTATGTAAAGAATACCCTTTTTCAGGATCGCATGGTCAAGGGTCCCTTTTCCCAGTGGATTCACACCCATTTGTTTCATTCCCGGGGGAGCAATCAGTCCTGTCTTGAGGACAAGGTTCAATACCGTTTGCCCCTTCACCTGCCCCCCCGCTGGGCCGAAATGGTGGACAGGGAACTCAACCGGATGTTTGCCTATCGCCACACCGTGATGAACAATGATCTTGAAGCCCATAAAAACGGTTCCGACCCCCTCACCATTGTGATCTCTGGAGCCAGTGGCCCTGTCGGCAAGGCCCTGATTCCTTTTTTCACCACCGGCGGTCACCGGGTCATCCGGCTGGTGCGACGGCCTCCCCGGGGAACAGATGAAATTTTCTGGGATCCTTATAAGGGTATTTTGGATTTGTCACCGGCAGGACCCATTGATGTGGTGATCAACCTTAATGGCTATCATATTGCCTCGGGCCGGTGGTCCCCCAAACGCAAGAAACAGATCGTTAAAAGCCGTAATCTTTCCACGGCACTTATTGCAAAGACCCTGCTGGCCCTTCCGGAAAAACCTGAGCTGTTTATTTCTGCCTCGGCCACCGGTTATTATGGGGATCTGGGGGAAACCGTGGTAAATGATGCCTGTGGACCCGGGGATCTCTTCATCTCTCGGGTGTGTGCCGACTGGGAACAGGCCGCGGAAATGGTGGAAGGATCGGGCATTCGGACGGTGTATGCCCGCATCGGCGTTGTTTTGAGTCCCAATGGCGGCATTCTGGAAAAACTTATGCCCCCCTTTCTCATGGGACTGGGTGCCCGCATTGCCTCGGGGGAACAGTATCTGAGCTGGATCAGTATGGACGATCTTATTTATGCCATTAACTACGTCATCCATAACCGGCGTATCCAGGGCCCGGTGAATTTTGTTGCCCCCCATCCGGTCACCAATGCGCAATTTACCCAAACCATGGCCGAAGTTCTTTCAAGACCGGCTGTTTTCAGCGTTCCGGCCTGGGCCGTGACGCTTGTGTGGGGAAAAATGGGGCAGGAAGTGCTGCTGGCCAGCACCCGGGTGCACCCCGAAAAGCTCATGGTGTTCGGTTATCAATTCAAACATGATCGTCTGGATAAGGCTCTTCGCCACGTTATGGGAAAAAAACAAAATGCTTGAAACCCCCAAATCCAATACCCATAAAGCCACCCCCCATGGAGCCAAGACCCATGGGTCCAGCAACCATGAACCCAGTACCCAATACCCAGCACCAAACACCCAACATCCATAAATCCGGGAGACCCTACATAAATGAATCCCCTGTTAAAATTTTTTTTTGCTGCCATGATGATCATGGCTCTTATTTTCGGCTATGCCGGCATTTATTTTCCCCTGGAGCACTATGATTTTGAGCGCCTCCATATCTTTTTGTTTAACCTTTGCACCGGCGGTACCATTATTCTTTATTTCACAGAGGGCACCGGACGCCTTTCACCCCGCACCATCTGTTTTCTGGTATTCTCCCTTTTGTATGCTCTGTTTGCCTTTTTAAATATCTATCCCATGGTTATTTTCATCTCCCTTGGCCTGACATCCATTGTGGAGAGCCTCAGAATTGAAAAATTTTCACTTCTTCCCTGGAATTTCTTCTCTTTAAAGGAGTCGGTGTCGGCAAAGTTTCACCAGGCATCTTTGCTGTGTCTGTCCATTGGTCTTCTCATGTCTACGGCGGTGATCATTAACAACGAGTATCTCCATGTGGTCACCATGGAAAAACTGGTGCTCAATACCTTTTTTCTGGGTTTTTCCTTTCCCCTTTCCCTGATTACCCTGTCCGTTATTTTTTCCATGATCCGCCAGAACGGTACCTCCAGAATCGGTATTTTATCCCTGATCTGCTTCTGGACCATCAATCTGGGTGTGATTATTTTTTTTATGTTTATTCTGTTTGAGCGGTTTTATCCCCAGATTGCCGTGACCCTGGCACTGTTTGTGGCCGTTGTAACGGTGCTGGGTCTTTATGTGCGGTATGGGCAGAAAATGCAGCAAAAGGAATTTCTTTCTTCAGGCGTCGGTTTTCTCATTGTCACGGCCATCTCTGGTATTGTTTATATTTTTTATCAGATGTCTCCGGGATATACCCACGAAGATACCCGATGGCTGCTTAAAATTCATACCTTTGTCTCCCTTTACGGCTGGAATCTGTGCGGCCTAGCCGTGATCTGTCGGTTTCGGGATTTTCCCATCCGGCTTCATTCGGGGCTGGTCATTGCTGTACACTGGCTGACGGCTCTGGTGCTGGCCCCCCTTGGTACAGGTATTGCTTTTATCTCTTTATTTGCGGTGGCCGGCTATATCTTCATCGTGTTTACCCTGTTTTTCAGTAAGGATAAGAGGGGTTTTAATGACGAATATCCAGAGACTTGAAAAATTACTGGCGCTTTTTTCCAAAGAAAATAATGTATTGATCGTTATCAATGCAGACCCCGATGCCATGGCCTGTGCCATGGCTGTGAAACGGCTGCTCTGGAGAAAGGTGACCAGCGTAACCATCACCTATTTTAATGAGATGACTCGCCCGGACAATCTTACCATGATCCGGGTGCTGGATCTGGAGATGATTCACATTAATGAGGTGGATGAAAAGGCCTTTGACCGCTTTGTGGTGGTGGATTCCCAGCCGGATCACCATGAATGCTTTGCCATGTTTGCCTACGATGCCATCATTGATCATCATCCCCTTTCCTGTGATTCCGGGAAATTCAATGATATCCGGCCAGAATATGGTGCCTGCTCTTCCATGATGACGGAGTATTTAAAGTCTGCCGGGGTAAAGCCTTCCCAAAAGCTTGCCACAGGCCTTTTGATGGGGATAAAAACAGACACTGGTGGATTTCGACAGGCTGCCATGGAGGATGTCAGGGCTTTTCAATATCTTTATCAATTTGCCAATACCTGTCTCATGGCCCGCATCGAACAGGCGGAATTCAAGGAGACGGACCTTGAGTTCATCGGGCATGCCATCAAACAGAGAAAAATTATCAATCATCGGGTGTACGCCCACACCGGCAAGATAGAAAATCCAGATCAGTGCGTCATTGTGGCGGATTTTTTTATGCGCATTGAATCTGCCAACTGGAGTATCATTTCTGGTATATATGAAGAAAAACTGGTGATCATCATGCGCAATGACGGTCTGCGCAGGAGTGCCGGAAACACCGTCAAAGATGCTTTTTCCCACATCGGGTCCGCCGGGGGGCATCGTACCATGGCCAGGGTGGAAATTCAGATGACGGAGCTTGAAAAAGAGGTGCTCGAGGATGACATGATCAGCCAGTGGATCATCGACCAGGTGGAAAAACATGCTGGGGTTAAATTTGAATAACGGTCATGCCGGTCAGCCGATACAACGAAGCATGGAAAAGTAGTGCATTGTCATCACTTAATTTTAGGATTTCCGATTTTCAAAGATGCCGTGGTGTAACACTCTGGGGTATGTACAATCCTAAATTTTAGCCTTGACCATGCAGTAGTCCCCCCGAGGGGCAATGGGGCCCGGCCCGGAACCGTAGACGGCTCAATTGGCCGATTCCTATTGCCTCCCGGGGGGGCTCTGCAGAGGTTGCCCAAACGTTTTATTTTCTAATGGAAAGAGACATGTTTGTCTCTCTAAGATTGAGACGATTGTGGCTCTTCTAAGGAGGATCGGCTTAATAAGCTTCCTTGCTATTTTGCCCCCATCCACTATTTAAGGGGGGAAGCGCCTGAAAAGGCATCTCGTGTAAAATCCCCATGCCTGTCTATCCGTCTACTTCTTCACCCTTCATCCCTTTATTTTATTTTACTTTACCTTTATCCATTCATCCAGAGTAAGATGGCACACATGTTGCATAATATATCCATAAAGCTGATAACTATCACTTGGGGTAGACACAGGTGATTATGAGGTTCATGGAGGTACTATTAATGAGACTTGAAGATATAAAAAAAGATTTGAGTATTGTAAATGCTGTTGACTGGGACATGACACCGGAGGAGGCAGTAGCCCTGCATCTGGAATGGGGCCCCCTGCGTGATTTGTCTTATTATAACTCCAGGGATTCCAACAATGAAACCGTTTATTTTGTTATTAATACCTGGAAAGAGCATCCATTGGTGAGTCTGGTCCGGCGCAGGGGGTTTGACTCTGAGGAATTGATCACCTTGAGACTGCCAGAACGCCTGGAAAAAATATTTGTGGAGTCATTTGGACCGCATAAAGGGGTATTTGCCGTGGAAGGTGAAGTCAAGGCCTGGCTGCAGAAGGAGTTGGCCAACTGAGATATCCTGTGACCCCTGTTTCCAGAGTGAGCAAGCCGAATATTTATAATCAGATATAGAAACATCAATAAAAAAAAGGTATGACAGGAACTTTTCTGTCATACCTTTTTTTTATTAGAAAACAAAATTTCCGGGAATCCTCAGCAGAGCCCCCCCCGATGGGCAATAGGAACTGACCAATTGAGCCGTCTACGGTTCCGGGCCGGGACCATTGCCCGTCGGGGGCGGCATGATCGTATTTTCAATATTCGTTGTGTCCGTCAGGACATGGCTGTTTATAGAAAACTGGCAAAAACCCCCTGAGTCTTTAGCTCAGGGGTTGTTGACGAAACTCTGAGAAGCGCCTTATTCTTTGGAAAAGTCTTCTTTTCCAGCGCCGCAGATGGGGCATGTCCAGTCATCGGCAAGATCATCAAAGCTGGTGCCAGCATCCACGCCGTTGTCCGGGTCACCTTCTGCAGGGTCATACACATAACCGCAAAGATCGCATACATACTTGTCCATCAGTTCATCTCCTTAATTAATAAAAGTTTATGGGACTTATCACAACATACAGGGCATATATCTCGTAAATATCCGGTCAATCTTCACCTGTTTTGGCCTGCTCACATGGCATTCGAATGCTACGCAGTCCCAAACAGGCGAATATGGGGTACTATCCAAATATTTACAATACCACTCGAATATTTACTATATATATCATGCCCTTTACTTAATTTCAAAGTTACTTGAACGCTTTTCCGGGCGCAATGCCCATTATTTTCAGGATCACGACCATGGGGCAGAAGCCCGTGAAGGCGGCCTGGAGCATGTTGGCACCGATAAAGGCCGTGAACCACAGCCAGTAAATACTGTGAAAAACACCCATGATTACGCTGAAAAGGATCAGGCTGCCGGCCACGGCAAAAACGATTCTATCAATGTTCATGGCCGTTTCCTCCTTTGACTTTTAGTATTCCATCTCATCTTCGGGTAATACACCTTTAAAAAGTCTGTATGTCCACATCTGGTAGGCAATGACAATGGGAATAAACACCACCACCACAAAGAGCATGATCTTCAGGGTCAGGGGGCTTGAGGATGCATTAAAGGCGGTGAGATGGAACTCCGGATTGAGAAGAGATGGAAAAAGGGTTGGAAACAATCCGATGATGCCAAAAAAAGTGCAGCTGACGATGGTGACAGCCGAGGCACACCACGCTTTGAAATAAGATTCTATAAAGAGGAAGAATCCCACGGAGAGCAGGGCAACCACACTGATGACAATCACCAGAAAGAATGCCGGGGTTTCCAGGTAGTTGAGGTACAAAGAGGTGGCAAATTTGCTGGCAATGAGAAAAATAACCGCCACCGGAATCAGGGCCAGCCAGACTTTTACGGCCACTTTTGCCGCATCCACTTTTAATCGTCCTTTGGTTTTAAGGGCCAGCCAGTTGGCACCATGGAGGACAAAGAGTAAAAGGAAAAGAATCCCACCCAGTAAACCATAAGGGTTTAAAAGTTTGAGAATATTGCCATGGTAAAGTCCCTGGCCGTCAAAGGGAATTCCCCTGAAAATATTGGCAAAGGCTACCCCGAAAAGCAGGGCCGGTGCAAAGCTGCCCACAAAAATGCAGATATCCCAGATTTTCTTCCAGACGGGATGGTCAATCTGTCCCCGGAATTCAAAGGCCACTCCCCGCAGGATCAGGGCAAATAATATCAGAAGAAGGGGGGTGTAAAGGGTGGAGAACATCACTGCATATACCTTGGGAAAAGCGGCAAATGTGACACCACCGGCGGTGATGAGCCAGACTTCATTGCCATCCCAGAAGGGACCGATGGAATTAATCATGGCCCGTTTGTCTGCCTCTGTTTTGCCCAGAAAGGGGTACAGCGTACCCACGCCGAAATCAAATCCGTCCGTCATGAAAAAAACCGCCCACAAAAGGCCCCAAATAAAAAACCATATTGTTTCTAAAACCATAATTTCAACTCCTGTTTTCTTATCTTCATATTAACCGGTAAAAGGATGCGTGTGCGTCTGAAAAACATTATGCATTTTCAGAGACGGGACCTTTTCTGGCATGTTTACCAATGAGATAAAATCCCACCCCGCCCAGCAGGCCGTAAACCAGCATAAAGGCAAGAAGGGAGATCATGACCTGGTACCCCATGACAGGCGATGCTGCATCGGAGGTTCTCATCAGGCCGTAGACGATCCAGGGTTGCCGTCCCACTTCTGCCAGGACCCATCCTGCCTGGATGGCAAGGTAGGGAAGGGGGATTGAATAGAGCATCATGGCAAGAAATTTGGGGGATTCCATGAGTTTATTTCTTCTGGTCCAGCCGTAGATCATCTGGAGTATGAAGATGGTTCCCAGAAGTACCATCAATCGGAATCCGGCAAAGGTAATCCACACCGGGGGCCTTTCATCCTTGGGAAAATCATTGAGTCCCTTGACAACGGAATTGAAATCATGGTGGGAAAGGAAGCTTAAGATGCCGGGGATGGAACCCCATTCCACACGGTTTCTGCTGTTTTCCTCATCGGGAATGGCAAACAATACAATGGGGGCACTGGTCTGGGTTTCCCAGTGGGCTTCCATGGCCGCCAGTTTGGCTGGTTGTACCTCTGCCACATGAACGGCGTGGAGATCGCCCGTCAACGCGACGCCAAAGGAGGCAACCAGGCCGAAGATCAGGGCAATTTTAAAGGATCTTGTGAAAAAATCGATGTGCTGTTTTTTTAACAAATGATAGGCACTGATACCCATCACAAAAAAACCACCCAGCAATACGGCAGACGGAAGGGTGTGGGCGATTTCAAGAAGGCTGAATTTGTTGAACAGTAGTGCAAAGAAGTCGGTCATTTCCGCGCGTCCGTTGCGTATGCTATATCCCACCGGGTGTTGCATGAAGCCGTTGGCAGTTAAGATCCAGACGGCTGAGATATTCCCGCCGATGGCCACCAGCCACATGACTCCTGCATGGGCCTTGGGAGAAAGTTTTTTCCAGCCAAATACCCAGATGCCGATGAAGGTGGATTCCAGAAAAAAGGCCACAGAGGCTTCAATGGCAAGTAAAGATCCGAATACATCTCCCACAAACTCAGAGTAACGGGACCAGTTTGTTCCAAACTGAAATTCCAAGGTGATACCGGTAACCACCCCCACGGCAAAGTTGATGAGAAAAAGTTTGCCCCAGAATTTTGTCATTTTCAGGTAAACTTTATCTCCGGTTCGGACGTACTGGGTTTCCATGTAAGCAATTATGATGGAAAGGCCCAATGTTAAAGGTACAAAAAGAAAATGGAACATGGTTGCAGCGGCAAACTGCAGCCGTGAAAGTAAAACAGGATCCATAATGTCCTCCCAAGTGGTTTAAAACAAAAAAAACCGATACTTTTTTAAATCGAGTGATGATTATATAACTATTATGACGATTCTGGAAGGGAATAATAGCACCTTTTGGGTGAAATTACCGCACCGGTTTTTTTGAGCTTGCCAATAATTTTTGATACTTCCTTGCTGTCCATGTCCAGGGCCTCTGCAATTTCTCCCGGGCGAAGGGGTTTGTCTGCCTTTTTCATTGTTTCAATAATCTTGGCTTCCATGTGTTCTCCTTTTTAAAAAAAATAATTATTGGGGTTTGAGTATAAAATCAGCCACTGGTGCTGAGAACAGGTATGACTATGATAAATTGTTAGATGCAAACTTAAGCAAAGGTCGTGCCATAAGTATCCTGGATCATTTTGGGGCACCTTGGGTGGGGTCAGGCTTGCGTTATAGACGCTTTTGTTTGAAATTTTCTTTATTCAGAGGTAGTTGTCAAAGACATCATAACACAAGCCTGCCCCCGTTGGTCCGCCAATGATGATGAATGCCTCATGTTGTGATCAAGCCCCTTTCTTTATATAAAAACGGGCATGGCAGTAGTGGGTGTACCAACAAGAGTGTCTCATTGAGACATGGGTGTATCGCTTTTGAGGCTGAATGGGCTGGATCGGTTGCCCGTTGGGGCTTCTTCGCATTGTCATGAGAAGGTGCTCAGGTTTCTGCTTTTTATAACTAGTTTTGTTCCAAGACAAACTCACATAAAAGCGCCATAACTCAAGTCTGACCCCATCCCAAAGTGGCCCATGCTGTGACTAAGCATGATTTATCCTTTGTTATTTATCAAGCCCGGTTTACTGAACTCTATGAATGTCTCCCCAGGAAGACTGTAAATTAAAAACAGTCGAGTTCCTTGTTAATATAAAGAACTTGAACATCGCGTTATAACACCTGAGCGGCATTTGTTTGTTTTTGTTGTGTGATGGTACGGATGCTGCATGGCAAATTGCAGGTGACTTTTTTGTGAAACACGGTGCTCAGGTTTATTTGTGTTTCCGAATGTTCTCAAGCAACCAGGCAAAGAAATTTGAACATTGAGTAGTTAATTATTATGGGAGATCTTTTTTTCAATGCTGAAAAAGAAATGTGATCGAAATATTCAAAAAACCCTGAAGCTGGCAGAGGAAATGATTTTGCTGGCACACCAGGGTGATGAGGCGCGGGAGGATATAAGTTGCGGCGTTCTCTACGGCACACTTCTTGACGCCGGGTACAAGTTGAAACGCCTGGCACTGCGGGAAAAGGAGGCTCACATCAATAAAGGCTGGTGGGAAACGCCAGCTGAAAAAAACAGTTAAAATAAATAAAAAAAGTAAAGGATTAAGTTAATGGCAAAGTATAGTTGTGCGGTATGTGGTTATGTTCATGAAGGTGATGCAGCTCCTGAAAAATGTCCCCAGTGTGGCGCTGCCCGGGAGAAGTTCAGTTTAATGGACTCCGGAGAGTTTGTCTGGGCTGACGGGCATGTGGTGGGTGTCGCCAAGGGCGTGGATGAAGAGATTCTTCAGGGGCTCCGGGAAAATTTTGCCGGAGAATGTACCGAAGTCGGCATGTATATTGCTATGAGTCGCCAGGCAGATCGGGAAGGGTATCCTGAAGTTGCAGAAGCCTATAAACGCATTGCCTGGGAAGAGGCCGAACATGCCGCCAAATTTGCAGAACTTTTGGGCGAAGTCCTGGTGGCAGATACAAAGGAAAATCTCATTGCCCGTGTTGCTGCGGAAAATGGTGCCTGCAAAGGGAAAAAAGCCATTGCCGTCCGGGCAAAAGAGCTGGGACTGGATGCCATCCATGACACTGTTCATGAAATGTGCAAGGATGAGGCCCGTCATGGTTTTGCATTCCAGGGACTTTTGAAAAGACATTTTAAATCATAATTTCGGGGTGCAGCTGCCTTTTTAAAAACTGATTATCGTTTGTCAGAGATTAACGATAAAGGGCTCCGTATCCGGTAAAGAAATGGGCGCTGCGTGCATTCCTGATGTCTCAGCGCCCTTTTTGCGAGTTGTTCAACAAAAGCGCCAATAAGGCAAGCCTGACCTCTCTGCAAAGTGGCCCATGCTGTGACCAAGCCCAATGAAAAGTCGGCATGCTTTATTGTCAAGTTTATACTTTTCAGAAACGTTTTTGAAGAATACAGAAATATTGGAAAAAAGTACGGGGGGTGACATGAAAAAACCAGTAATAGAGCTCAGTGAATGTGTCTTATGTGATATTTGTGTGGAAATGTGCCCCGATGTATTTATTAAAAATGACGCCGGGTATATTGAAGTCACAGAATCTGTTTTTACTTGTTCAGAGGAGGATATCAATGATGTCATCAGAAACTGCCGGGGAGACTGCATCTTTTGGGATGAGGGAACTCAAACGCAGAATGCATGAACTGCTTTGCATGTCGGATGAAACCAAGGCCATGGAACAGATTCTTCTCATGGACCCCCGGCGGGCGGTCAATGCATTGTTTACCTATATTCAACATACCACGGAATCCGTGAAATGGCGGGCAGTAAGAGCCATGGGGCGGGTGGTGGCGGCTATGGCAACCGAAAAACCCGAGCAGGCCAGGGTTTTCATGCGTCGCCTGATGTGGAGCCTCAATGATGAATCCGGGGGCATCGGCTGGGGGGCTCCCGAGGCCATGGGGGAAATCATGGCCCGGAATAAAACCCTGGCCCGGGAGTATCGCAATATCCTTGTGTCCTACACAAATCCCCAGGGCAATTATCTGGAATATGAACCCCTCAGACAAGGGGCTGACTGGGCCATGGATCGGGTGAGGGGGGTCTACCCCGATTTTCTTGACCCGTCATTCTAATTTTTGAAATCAGTTTAATCCATTTTCTTCAAAGTTTTTGATCATGATGCTTCCCAGCTCCTGGGACCGGTTTGTGGCGGCCTCAATGGCATTGATCATGGTGGTTCGAAGGCCCCCCTGCTCCAGGGTATGAATACCGGCAATGGCAGTGCCGCCGGGGGAGGTGACCCGATCCTTGAGTTGTCCGGGATGTTCTTTGGATTCCAGAAGCATTTTGGCTGCCCCCAGCACGGTCTGGCTGGATAAGAGCAAAGAATCCTTACGGGACAGGCCCATTTTGACACCGGCATCAGCCATGGCATCGACAATCATGAAAATATAGGCAGGTCCACTGCCGCTTAGGCCTGTGAAGGCGTCCATGAGGGTGTTTTCCTTGATGAATACACTGACACCGACGGAATCAAAAATGGCCTTGGCAAGCTCGATATCCCCGGGGATCACATGTTTTCCTGCGGCAATGGCTGTGGCGCTTTCCTTTACAAAGGCACAGATATTTGGCATTACCCGGATTAGACGCAGTTCTTTTCCAAGGCCTGCTGCAATGGCGGCCAGAGGAACCCCCGCCGCAATGGATATGATGAGTTTGGAGGTGTCAAGCCCGGGGGAGGTTTCTTTAAGCACAGATGCAAGGATCTGGGGCTTGGTGGCATAGATGATGATTTCAGACTGGCTCACCACCTCCATGTTGTCGGTGGTGGTGCGGATACCGTATTTTTGCCTGATTTCCGTCAGGGGTTCTTCCCGGATATCGGAGCAGATGATGTTCTCAGGCTGGGTTGCCTTGGATAAAACAAGTCCGCTGATCAACGCTTCTCCCATGTTTCCGCTTCCGATGAATCCAATCTTTTTGTTTTGCAGCATGTATACAGTCCTTGTCTTTTGCCCTTTTTTAGAAAGGCATGTGATAAATAGTGGATGTCAGGTTAATTATGTCAACGGGTGATCAACTTATTTTTATGGTGGTGTTGAAATTGCCCGCATATTAAAATCAGGATCTCATTGAAGTCAAGATAAAACAGGGAAGATAACCATAATTATGTCAGATTTAGATGATATCCTGTTAAAAAGAAAGCTTACGCTTATTTTTAACCAATACAACAAACGGTCCCTTGTCACGCCCGACCCCCTGCAGTTTCTTTATCGTTATCCGGATGTCCGGGACAGAGAAATTGTGGCTCTCATTGCCGCATCCCTGGCCTATGGTAGGGTGACGCAGATTTTAAAGGCGGTGGAAAGGGTGTTGGCACCCATGGGCAACAATCCCCGGGATTATGTATGTCGGCAGGACAAAACGCAAATTCAAAAGGAATTTGAACCCTTTAAATATCGATTTGCCACCGGCGATCATGTGGCCGGGCTGCTTGCCGGTATTGGCAAGGTGGTTGAGCAATATGGTTCCCTTCAAGCATGTTTTGCCCATGGACAGTCCCGTACGGATACGTCTATTTTACCGGCCCTTGCTTTTTTTACCCATGAGATACGGGGAAATCGTAACACAGGTCATCTTCTGGCAGATCCGGTAAAGGGAAGTGCCTGTAAACGAAGCTGCCTGTTTCTTCGCTGGATGGTGAGAACCGATGAAGTGGATCCTGGGGGCTGGGCAGCGGTTTTACCCGCCCGGTTGATCATTCCTTTGGATACGCATATGCACAAGGCCGGCCAGCTGCTGGGATTTACCACCAGAAAACAGGCCAACATGAAGACTGCCCGGGAAATAACTCAGGGCTTTTCCCGGCTGTGCCCGGAGGATCCGGTGAAATATGATTTTGCCCTGACCCGGTTTGGAATTCATCCGGATATGGATGTGAATGAGTTGGAGAATTTGCTTGAAAAACAGGGAGAAACAGCTTCATGACCTATGACGGACATCCCCTACCCCCTTTAATCAAGGGGGTACTGGTAAAACGATATAAACGATTTCTTGCCGATGTCAAGTTGGCCGACGGCTCCACGGTGACAGCCCATTGCCCAAATTCAGGCTCCATGCGCGGGTGCTGCGAGCCGGGGCGACCGGTGTATCTTTCCCAAAGTGATAACCCCAGAAGGAAACTCAAATATACCTGGGAACTCATGGAGATGCCCCGCACCCTCATTGGCATCAATACCATTGTGCCCAATAAACTTGTCATGGCCTCCATTGCCCATGGACGGGTGCCGGAACTGTCGGGGTATACAAACTTTAAACCAGAGATTAAAACCAGTGATCACACCCGGCTGGACATGCTGTTGACCCGGGATAACGGGGAAAAATGTTATGTGGAGGTCAAAAATTGCACCCTGGTGGAGGATGGCGTGGCTCGGTTTCCCGATGCCGTCACCACCAGGGGACAGAAACACCTTATGGAGCTTGAGCGGCTGGTTGCTGACGGTCACAGGGGCGTTATTTTCTTTTTGATCCAGCGTATGGATGCCAAGGCCTTCAAGCCAGCGGCAGACATTGATCCGGTGTACGCCGATGGCCTGGCCCGGGTGGTTAAAAACGGCGTGGAAGTCATTGCAAGAAGTGCTGTGATGACCCGGGAGATGATTTCCATGGGTGAGGCTTTGCCGGTGACGTTGTTGTAAAGCCGGGGAGGCTTTTCCTGCAGTTTCCGTCCTTTTTTATTCCCGCATGATTCTATCACTATTGTCAAAAATCGAGAGAAATGTTGCCCATGATGATGAAGGTCCGAGGGTCAATGAAAAACCATGGGGTCCATTTCTTCGGTCAATGTTTTTCTCTCCTGAAATAGAACAAGATGGTCCCAGAGGGTGTTTACGGTCTGGGGACTTGCCTGTGATTTTTTCATCAAGGAGATGGCATCTTCCATGGTTTCAACGGCTTTTTCAAACTGCCCTGCCTGGGCAAGGGCCGCGGCCAGTGTGTCTTTGAACCATGCAAGGGCCAGAATGCCCTGTGGCGTGGTAAAGTTTTTTTTGGCTGTTAAAATGATTTTTTCAGACAGTTCAACGGCCCTGGAACCGTTCCGCAGGGATTTTTGGGGGCAGGTTGCCAGCAATCGGGCCAGGGTATTTGTGATGTATAGAGTCTCGGGCCGCGGTGGTCCATTGGCACCCAGGGAAACGGCTTGGTTGTAGTCGACAATGGCCTTTTCGTAGGCTTGAAGTTGCAGATAAGCATTGCCTCTGTGATACAATGAATAAAAGTCTTTGGGGGCACTGCTTAAAATGTCTGAATAATCAGAAACCGCCCCTTGATAATTTTTTAAATTGTAGGCAATAGACGCTCTTTTGGCTCTGGATTTTATGTAAAAGGGATTTTCCTGCAGAACCCGGGTGAAATATTCATGTGCTTTTTCATAGTTTTTCAGCCCCGCATATGCACTGCCCATTCCATGCCATGCTTTGAGACGATTTTGCATTTTATCGATGGTGTACCCCTTGTCAAAAAAAAAGGCTGTACCGGATCGTTTGATTTCTTCCAAAGCGGCGGAAAATGATGCAAGGGCTCCATCATATTCTGAATGAAACAACTGGGTATCGCCCTGGAGGATCATTTTAGAGCCATCAAGATTAGAAATATAGAACTGGAAGAGGATGAAGCCAATAAGAATAACTGTGAAAAGGTTTGAAAGGTTGAATATTTTTTTCATTTTATTACCTCCTTGTAAATTTAAGTTTTCGATAACGAGAATGTTCGGGATTGGTCATGACATGTAAATTATCAATAAGTACGGGTATTCAGAGTATTCTTTTGAATAGTACCCTGTTTTTAAAGGGTAAGCAGGCTGCTTTATAACCCTGGGTTATTGAGATCTTACCATAACCTCAGTCAGTCGTCATAATTTTGGTGTGCCAGTGGGGTCAGGATTGTGACAAGTGCTTGTGCATAAAGATGTGGTGCGTGACAGGCTTAAAACGATGCTCAATATCCCCACCCAGGCGGAACAATTCCCACCATAAAACCTTGGGAAAATTAAAATGAAAGCATTGGGCATTTTGTTGTCTTGGGAATCCTTTGCCCTGTATGTCGTTGATTGTATTTTCCTGAATGGCGTGCTACAGATAACAACCAAAGGAGTAAACAATATATATGCCATGATTATGAGGCTTTTTATTGCAAATAAAAGCAACACAGAAAAAACAAATTAGATTGAAAATTTCAAAATTGAACAGTCTCCAGGGACGACTGTTGATCATGGTGCTCCTGCCGGTGTTCTGCATTATTCTTTTATGGGGTATAGCAAGCTTTCTCTACACCCGGGATGCCATGATTCAGCAGTGGAATGAATCGGCCGTATTGAAACTGCAGCGGGCGGCCCATCTAATTGAAATGCGCATGCTCAGGCCCGTTGAGCTCATTGAATTAATGTTTAAAACCATTCCCCGGGGCCAGTCACCACTTTTCAATGAAATGTTGCTCTCTGCGCTGGATGGCCTGGATGGGGTGGTAAATGTCTCCTTTACCTATGCCGAAAAGAAAACGCCTCTACCCATGAAAGATGCCATGGGTATGACATGGAAGCGCATGCAGGCATATCCGCACAGCCGTGTGATGGCCGTGTCCGGGCCGGAATATGAAACCCATGAAGGCGGACCCACCTTTACCCTTAAGCTGAATCTGTTCGATTACCAGCAACAGCTGGTGGGAATCCTTGAAATTCGCATGCGGTTTTCGAATCTGATTGAAGATCTCCATCTGGATCGCATGGACTGGTTCAAGCGTGGAATGGCCTGTATTGTGGACAGTGATCACAAATTTCTTTTTCACACGGATAAGTCAATGGAGGGGCGTATTTTTCTTGGAGATTCCGGCAACGAACTGGAACTGGCCGTTTTAAAAGCCATGAAGAACAAATCCCATGCAACGGTTTCCGGTAAGGGGCACCCACCGGAGCATATTGCAGGATTCTATCAACTGGATAATGTGCCATGGACCATTATTGTCTATGGCCGGGGGGAAGACATCTTAAAACCTATTATCCAGTACCGCAATATTTTTGGCATCAGTGGTCTGTTGATCATTGGAATTGTCATTTTTCTGATTCGTAATCATGTTGTGAAACTCACAGAAAATATTCGCCAGCTTTCGGCCCGGGCCGATCATGTGGCACGGGGGGAATATGGAGAGACCATTCAGATCAACACCCGGGATGAAATGGGCATGCTGGTTGCAAATTTTAATGCCATGGTGGAGGGCCTTAAAGAGCGGGATTTTATCCGTAACTCCTTTGGCCGGTATGTGGATCCTGATTTTGCGCGACAGTTGATGAAACGACCCGATGCCGGTCAGCTGGGAGGGGTCCGAAAAGAGGTGGTGGTGATGATGACGGACATCCGGGGATTTACCCGCATGGCAGAAGGATTAAGTCCTGAAACCACCATTGATCTGTTGAATGCATATTTTTCCCACATCATTGAGATCATTGATGCTCACAAAGGTATTATTGTTGATTTCCTGGGGGATGGTATTCTGGTTTTCTTCGAACCTCGGGATCCGGCAACCCCTGAAACCGCCATTCTGGAAACCCTTGGGAATACCATCCAATGTGCGGTTAAAATGCAGCATCGGATGGTTGCGTTCAACCACAATATCCAGAAAGAAGAAATTCCGGAAATACACATGGGAATCGGTATCCACACAGGACCTGTAATCGTGGGGAACCTGGGCTCTGAAACCCGGAAAAAATATGGCATTGTGGGGTCTGTCGTGAACCTTACAAGCCGCATCCAGTCTACGGCTTTGGGAGATGAAATCGTTATTTCCGATGCCGTTTACCGTCATCTGAAAACGCAGTTGAAGGTTGCGCGATCTTTTGAGGCACAGTTTAAAGGCATAGAAGAACTTGTCTTGCTCCATGTTTTGGAGCTCGCGCATCAGCCCCCGAAGGCCGTTGACAGCTCCCATACGTTAATTACCTGAATTGAAATAAAAGGCCATGGAGATACAACAACATCTAAAATCGGCATCCATTTTGGTGGTGGATGATGATCCTGCAATTCGTGATTCTTTGGAAGAAATTCTGGAAGATACCTATAATGTGACATGCGTTGATAACGGTGCAGAAGCGGTTGAACTGGTTCAAAAACAGGTTTTTGATTTGGTTTTTCTGGATATCGTCATGCCCGAAATGGATGGCATTGAAACTTTGAAGCGTATCAAGTTTGTTGAAAAGGATTTGGACGTAATCATGATTTCAGGTATTGACCGGGCCCAGCAGGCAACAGAATCCATTAGATGTGGTGCTTATGATTATATCACCAAGCCCTTTGACCATGAGGTTATCCTCAATCGACTGGAAAAAGTGCTTCAGACCCGCTCTTTGAGTCGTGAAGTGCACTATCATCGTTCCCTGTCAGAGAAAGAAAATGATTCGGGGAATATCGTCAGCAAATCCAGTTTGATGGAACGGGTCTTCGGGATTATAGACAAGGTTTCCCAGACGTCCAGCAGTGTACTTATCACCGGAGAGAGCGGTACCGGCAAAGAACTGGTGGCCCGTTCAATTCATAATAAAAGCCCACGTAAATCCAGCCCGTTTGTTGCCATCAATTGCGCTGCCATGCCAAGGGAACTTATGGAGTCCGAGTTGTTCGGGTACGAAAAAGGGGCTTTTACCGGTGCCCATAAACAGTCCCAGGGTAAATTTGAATATGCCCATCAGGGAACGATTTTTCTGGATGAAATTTCCAGCCTGGAATCGGAATTTCAGGCAAAATTGCTCCGGGTGCTTCAGGAGCGTGAGTTTACCCGGGTGGGGAGTAACCGCAACGTCAGGGTCGATGTCCGGGTCATTGCAGCCACCAACACCAACCTTTCGGATATGGTTCGGGCCGGCACCTTTCGGGAGGATCTTTTTTTCAGGCTCAATGTGGTGCCGGTGGAACTGCCTCCTCTGAGACAGCGCAGGGGTGATGTGCCTGTTCTTGCTGAATTTTTTTTAAATCGGTTCAACCATGGCATGAGTCGTAATGTTAAAGGCATCACGTCGGCGGCCATGGCGGCCATGGATGCCTATCATTGGCCGGGAAATGTTCGTGAGCTGGAGAATCTGCTGGAACGGATGGTGGTCTTGACCTCGGACCATCAGTTCATTGACGTCAAGGAACTGCCCCTGGAGATTTTTTTCAGTGATGAATCCATTGCAGGCAATAAATCATCCCTGGGGATGGGCAACGGCCTTATTCAGGCCCGGGAGGCTTTTGAACGGCTTTATATACTTAAAGCTCTTCAGACCAATCAGTGGAATCAGACACAAACCGCCATTCAGCTGAAGATTCATCGCAATACCCTTATCCAGAAAATAAAATCTTTGAATTTGAAAAATATGGACACAGGGCGTGAGACATCAACATGATTGGGATGGAAAATCCATGGTAAAACAGCTTCCCTGGTTGAGAGTGCTGGTGGCTCTTATCTCCCCACCATGTTCGGTTATTACCTTCTGGGTGATGGCCAGTCCAAGGCCGGTTCCCTTGTGTTTGGTGGTAAAAAATGGGGTAAAAATGGTGTTGAGGGTTTCCTGTGACATGCCAGGCCCCGTATCCCCAATGGCAATGGTGATACGGGCATTTTTACATGATGCCGCCACCGTGAGTGTACCACCGTCGGGCATGACCTGCATGGCGTTTCGGATCAGGTTGTGAAACACCTTGGCCATCTGATCGGCATCGGCCCGGATTTTCCCTGAATCAGGGGAAAATTTTCGGCTGCAAGTGATGCTGCAGGCATCAAATTCTGCCTCCATAAGTTCCAGTGTGTTTTCCAGAAGTCCGGCAACTTCCAGTATTGTAAAGTTATACTTTGGTGTTCTTGCCAGCTCCAGAAGTTCTTCCACCAGTCCATTAAGGCGGTTGATCTCCCGGGGAACTGTTCTCTGGAATTTTTCAAGGAACCCGGGCTTGTTCACTTTTTGGGGTAACAGGCCTGAAAAGGTTTTGATGGCGGAAAGGGGATTTCTGATCTCGTGGGCAAGACCGGCCGCAATAATACCGATGTCTGCCAGCCTCTGGGCCTTTTGCATTCGGGATTCCAACTGCTTTAATTCCGTGATGTCATGCAGGTTGAATATGACCTCTATGTCTCTGTTGCCCTGTTCCGCAAGAACGCCGAATCCCATCAGTATCACCCGGGGATCGCCATTCCTGTAAATCGTGATTTCCTGTTGAGTGTCGACGTCAGAGTTCTCAAGGATCTGCAGCATGAGGTCATTAAGCAATGGATGTTCATTGAGCACCTTACTTATATGACATCCCCGGGTATCGACATCCCGGGGAATGTCCAATATCATACGGGCCGCCGGGTTCAACTGTCCGACGATGCGCTTTTGAGTAACGGATAAAAGGCCGTCTCCCATGGTATCCAGCACTTTCTCAGAGTATTGCTGCAGTTGGCGGATTTCATTTAGTCGATTTTCCAATGCCTCTTTATGGGATACAATTTCCCTGATCATGGTGGAAAAGTTAGATGCCAGAATTTCGATTTCATCTCCGGTCTGGATATGAAAATTTTGTTCCAGATTTCCCCTGGAAGCCTCAACTGTCATATCCACCAGTGTCTGGAGGGGGTCTGTAATCCTTCCAGCGGCCAGGTTGGCAATAAAAACACCGATGAAAAGGGCGATAAAGCCCAGTCCCATAATGATCCATCGGGTCTGGTGTATCTGCTGGTTCATGGGTGCAAGGGACAGACTGACCCTTATGGTTCCCCAACGCATTCGACTGTCCCCCAGAATAACAGGAAACGAAATATTCATTGCCGGTGTATCCTTTGGTCCGGATATTGTTTCATTGGTCTGGGCTGTTTCTGCTTTAAGGGCAATACGGCTCATCTCATCGGTGAGGGATCGGTTCTGAAGATCCGGTCGTTTGCTGAAACCCGCTACCTTGCCTTCCTTGTCGTGGATTACCACATAAAGTACATCTGGGTTGTCAGCTGCCCGGTTTGCTGCTTTTTCAAGGGCGATATAGTTGTAGGTCATCAGATCATCCCTGACAACAGCGGCAAGGTTACGGGCAATGGACAGGCCCTGGGTTTTTATGCGGTTTCGAATGGTCTTGCTTTGAAGCGATCCTAAGACAAGGCTCAGGGAACCCAGCAGCAGAAACAGCATCAGGGATATCATGATAATGAATCGATATCGAAGGGGAATGAAAACGATTTTCCGGTGGTGGTCTGGCTCGGGCATTAAAGCGGGACTCCATGTGTTTTTCAGTTCAATGCGGCTGATCCAGCCAGATGTGGTTCAACGTCATGGTGTGGGCACCAAGGGCACTGATCATGATACCTTTGACATGGGGTTGATATACCTGGTCTACGGCCATGTAGAACATGGGGATTAATGGAAACTCTCCAAGGATTTTGGATTCAATGTTTCGGTATATACCGGAACGCTCAACCGGATCAACGGTCTTTCTTGCCGTGGTAAACATGCTGTCAACGGTCTCGTTGTGAAACCGCATGAAATTTACGGGTGAATCCGAGCCGAACAGGGCGTACAGGAAATTGTCCGGCTCAGGCATATCTGCAAACCAGGCATAGCGATAGATCTGCACCGCATCGGATTTGAGATATGCTTCAAAATCAGCCCAGTCTGTTATGTATTTGATACGTACCTGTATGCCCAGTTTATTCCATGCCGCTTTGACAAGGGCCAGTTCCGCCGTTGACGAAGGCGATCGGGTGGCAGAGACGATTTCAAGTGACAGTATGTTTTTCGCATCTGCTTTCATTGCCTGTTGGACCAGTTTCAGGGCCATATCCATATTGCTGGCCTTCAGCTGATTTTCAGGATGGTATCCCGGCATGCCCGGTGGGAGAATAGTGGTGGCCATATCGTATTGCTCATCG
The DNA here is from genome assembly GCF_054657595.1 of Desulfocicer niacini. Lineage (NCBI taxonomy): Bacteria > Pseudomonadati > Thermodesulfobacteriota > Desulfobacteria > Desulfobacterales > Desulfobacteraceae > Desulfocicer > Desulfocicer niacini. The sequence goes on along the minus strand of NZ_BAAHYK010000021.1, from coordinate 12,806 downwards.
TATATACGGTTGACAATGGCTTGTCGATCAACGGCCAGTGCCAGTGCTTTTCTTAGATCTTTGTTTTTCAGGTGGGGATGCCGGGTGTTCATGCCGTAAAAAAAAAGGCTTAGAGAAGAGCGGTGAAACCATTGAAGGTTTGTCGCTTGGGACAGCTCCAGGCGGGCATTTCCGAATACCGGCATTTCGTCAAGATGCTTGGCTTTAAAATCCGTTAAGATTTGTGTGTCTTGGCCGCCGGGATAAATTTTATACTCAATTCCGTTAATAAATGCCGGATGGGCATAATAATCAGGAAAGCGTTCAAGGCGGATCACGCGGTCATTGTCCCACGAAACAAAGCGAAAGGGACCACTTCCCACCGGTGTCAGGCCAAAGTCCTCACCCAGTCGCTGTGCTGCGGCACGGGGGATGATTTTAGCGTAGCACATGCCAAGTGCCGTGAGAAAGGGAACATGGGGCTGAGTAAGCCGAACCACAAGCGTCTGGTCATCCACCGCCACCAAACCTGACACCTTTTCAGTTTGGTTTTCTCTAAATTCTTTGGCACCTTGGATTTTCAGCAGATGTGGCAGTATGACCGCAGCATGTTCAACCCGTAGCAGGCGGGTGAGGGAGAAAATAACATCATCAACCGTCACTGGCGTTCCATCATGGAAAACGGCATCGGGGTGAAGGTGGAATCTGTATACGTTGCCATTTTCCTCCACCTGCCATGTTTTTGCCAGGGCAGGCATGATGGAAAGGTATGGATCAAACCGGACAAGTCCGTCAAACAACTGATGGGCAATTGTTTCACCATACCAGTCCCGGACTTTTGCAGGATCAAGTGTCGCCGGATTACTCCTCAGGGGAATACAGTATATACCACCTGAGATTTCAGCAGTCGTTTTTACCTCTTTTGTATCAGAATCCTTGTCTTGTGTGTTTGTGCAGGCGCTGATAGCCAGAATGCATGTGGCAAAAAGGAAAAAAGCACGCAGATAGCAGGATGGTGGCATGGAAATCATTACTTCTCCAAATGCGCTTGTGATTCAATTGTATGAGCATCATTAAAGAAAAGAAACGCTACCACAGATACTTGATCAATGCAATAGATGGCGTGGGTTTTCAGCAATTATTGCATTGCATTTAACCGAGTCCTTTGACTTCTAAATTTTGACTTCTAAATATGGGGAGATATGGGCGGGAAAATGACCGGGAAGACTGATATGATATCAATCTTCCCTGGCAGATCATCAGACTGAAAGCTGCAGTATGGATCGTTTTTGTGTTTTCATGGACGGTTATGGTCCGCCACCGCCTGTTGCCAGGACAGGTGCGGCAAAGCTTGCAACCAGAACGCCGATAACAAATAATTGAACCATGATTTTTTTCATTGTGGACTCCTTTTTTTAGTGTCGTTGATGTTCATCAATGGATCGCTTTCATTTTGTTTGACTCTTTATAAGAGCAAGGGGTGTGCCACTAAAAAAAAATGATATTTTATTTTATAAGCACTTGATATTAATAACTAATGCCGTCTAGGTTAATCCAGGGTGTTTTTGGAAAATGCACAGATTTATGTGCACCCCTTGTGGACATTAAAACCGCTTTAAAAGAAATGGGGAGCGGATGGTATGGAATATTTCGTAATGCACATAAATATGTGCATCATGCATATAAAGGTGGGCAATGTATTTGTGCTGGAATTATTGGATGTTAGCAGATTGATGTGATGTTTTTTAAATGTTTGTTTATAAAAATATGCAATTGATAAAATTACTTTTCCGCTGTTCACATACCGATGTTTTGTCTGAAAAATCATAGAATCAAGTCCTTTGCAGGAGGGGAGGGGATGCTGTGTGGTGTTGGAATGTAATTTGCAATACTAAATTCTTTACTGAAACTTGATGTTCAACTTTTTGTTGGCTGATATTGCTATAACGGGGTCTGACTTGTGTTATGAGGGGTATCCACCAAGCCCGGTACGAAACCAAAACACCATGGACAATGTCCATAACCCAAGCCTGACCACTCCTTCACATTGAGTTATATGTGATCTTGAGTCTACAGATGTGTTGTCCCATGGTTTCCAAAGAATAATGGAGTTGTATTATGCAAAATACCGGAACTGAAACCATACTGTTTGTGGACGACGATGAAACCATTTTGATATTGGTAAGGCTTCAACTTGAAAGATTCGGGTATACTGTGATCACCTGTTCTTCGGGGGTAGAGGCCCTTGGACTGTTTAAATTACATCCTGAAAAATTTGATCTCATGATCAGCGATATGGGCATGCCGGAAATGGATGGATATCGCCTGATACATGAAATAAGAAAAATACGCGCCAGCATTCCCATTTTACTCTGTTCCGGTTCCGATGAAGAGATCCTGGGCAATGATATTGAAGATGATATAGCTGATGGTTTTTTATCTAAACCATTTACAATGCATGAAATATCATGGGCTGTCAGATCTCTGCTTGATAAACCTCATTCATAGACCTTTTTTAATGTTTGCTTCTCTTCGTTTTTTTAAGACCACCTTTCCCAAACGCCTCAGCTATAAATTTTTCGGAGCTTGATGACAAGATCGACCTGATCTCAAGCTCCCTGCCCAAAAGGTGCTCCTTGAGTCTGGACATTGACAATCCTTCATAAAATATATAATCATTACAATGATTGCGTTTGTCAGTAACAGTTGAAGGGATAAGAGAACCGAACCATAGGCATGAGGCTTTTATGAAATCCATTATTAATTGTTTTCAGGATAAGCCCATTCGCCTCAAGATGTTTTATACCTATTCCCTCATCGTTTTAATTGCGGTGCTTTCCGTGGGAGGCAGCGTCTATTATCAGGTCAGTAAAACCATTGCCGGCAATATTGAAAATGAACTCTCCAATGCCACCGCAACCCTCCTGAAACTTGTGGAAACCACCGCAAAATCATCCATTCGGAACTATCTGAGGGCTGTGGCTGAAAAAAATCTTCAGATTACATCCTTTTATTATGGCAGGGTGCAGAACGGTATGCTGTCCGAGGCAGAAGCAAAATTGCGTTTACAGGAGATTTTTTTCACCCAGACCATTGGAACAACCGGATATATTTATTGCCTAAACTCCCAGGGGATGGCAGTGATGCATCCGGACAAAGGCGTGGAGGGGATCAATTTTTCCCAATTCAATTTTATTCAGAATCAGATATCCCGCAAAGAAGGTTATCTTGAATACATGTGGAAAAACCCCAAGGAAGAACATCCCCGGCCCAAGGCTCTTTACATGACTTATTTTGCACCCTGGGACTGGATTATCTCGGTTACTTCATATCGTTCTGAATTCAATCAACTCATCAATATCTCTGATTTCAGGGACAGTATACTTTCTCAGACATTTGGAAAAACAGGCTATAGTTATGTTTTGTTCAGTAACGGAGATGTGGTGATTCATCCCCATTTTTCAGGTAACCTGTGGGATACGCCTGATGCCAATATTCGCGCCATGGTCCGACGTCAGTGCGAAACCAGAAACGGCAAACTGTTTTATTCCTGGAAAAATCCCGGTGAAAAAAAGTTTCGTGATAAGCTTGTCATATATAATTATATCAAGGAATATGATTGGATTGTCGCGTCCACCAGTTATCTGGAAGAATTTTACGCGCCACTGCAATCGGTTAGAAATATTATGGTGACCACAATCCTGGCCATTCTCATACTTATTTTTCCTGCCACATTTATCATCGCAAGGGGGATTACCCGTCCGCTTCAGGAACTGGAAAAAAAGCTTTCACAGGTGGCGGATGGTAACTTTTCCGTACGAATGGAGAGTAAGACAAAGGATGAAATCGGAAAACTGGCGGTTTATTTCAACCATTTCATGGAACAGCTGGCAATTTACAGCCAAAAAATTGAAACGGAAATTGACGATCGACGCAGGACGGAAGAACTCTTTTTCAAAGCATTTCATGCCAGCCCCAGTGGTGTTTTTATTGTGAATATCAACAATCATCTGCTCATTGATGCCAATCGAAGTTTCTTGAATTTCATCGGTTATCAGCATGATGAGGTGGTAAATAAATCATTAAGGCACCTTTCCATGTTTCGCCATTCCGCCAGCTTTGTCCAGATTGCAGATCTTTTAAATCAGGACGGGCGGGTGAGGGACATGGACGTGGAATTTGTCAATGCCGGCGGCAGTACCCGCCTGGGTGTGATTCATGCGGAAACGGTTCATATCTGGGGTGAGCGCTGTGTGCTGTGTAATGTGGAGGATCAGACGGAGACAAAGCGACTTGAACGGGAAATCATTGATATCAGTGAACGTGAACGCCTGCAGCTGGGACAATATCTCCATGATGATCTTTCTTCCCACCTGCTGGGAATAGAAGTCATGCTCACGGTGATTCTGCGAAAATTATCAGATTATGGATACAGCGATGTGGAATCCGTTGACAAGGTCCGTCACCATGTAAAAGAAGCCATTGAAAAAACATATCGGATTTCCCGGGGACTTTGCCCCACCCACATTGCCGAAAAGGAGCTGGAATTGACTTTGATGGCCTTTTGCCGGGACATTGAGCAGATTTATGATGTTTCCTGTCGCCTTGAATATGGTGACGACTCCATTTCCCTGAAACCCCAGATGGCCACCCACATTTATTATATTGCAAGAGAAGCCGCCTACAATGCCGTGAAGCACGGAAACGCCCATAATATAATCCTCAGGCTTTTGAATACCGGAACCACCGCCACCTTGGAAATTCATGATGACGGATGCGGGTTTTCCAGAGACATTGAAGGCAGGGGCATGGGGCTCCGGATTATGCATTATCGTGCGCGAAGGATTGGTGCTGCACTTGATATCAGGCCTGATAGCGGGGGCGGTACCCATATATCGCTGACCTTTAATCTTATACCCACGGGAGTGGAATAATTTCGATGACAGATGCACGCAACTTTAAAGATGTCCGGCATATTTTTATCGTGGAAGACCATCCGATTTTCAGAAAAGGCCTGGCGGATTTAATTGAGCAGGAAGAGGATTTTAAAATCTGCGGAAGTGCTGAGGATGTTTCCAGTGGATTTAATGCCATTGTTAAATTGATGCCGGATTTAGTCATTCTTGACCTGGCACTGAAAACCAGCAATGGAATGGACTTGCTTGACCAGCTTAAACCAGAATATGGGAGCATACCAATATTGATTCTGTCTACCTACGATGAGCAGATTTATGCTGAACGCTGTTTGCGGGCAGGGGCACGGGGTTATATTAATAAAAAAGAGGCCTCTGATTCAGTGATTCATGCCATGCGGCAGATTTTTAATGGTAATGTGTTTCTCAGCGAACGCATGACAGGTGCTATTTTAAACAAATTTCATAAAAGAGCGGATAGCCTTTCTACTTCGCCGGTGGAAGTGCTTACCAACAGAGAACTTGAGGTATTTACCCTTATTGGCAATGGGATGGTCCCTGCTGCCATTGCCCAGCGCCTTCATTTGAGTGCAAAAACAGTTTATTCCCACACCGAGCGGATAAAGGATAAACTGGGTATCAGACATTCTCCGGAGTTGGTGCGATTTGCGGCCCTTTGGGTGGAAAATGGCATGGGCCGTAAGGCCCGATGATCTTGTTTGTTGTGCTTGCTCACAACATCGGCCACTATGGGGAGCATGACCCATCTTATGATCAAGCCCGGAAGTATCTATCTATTTTTGGCATCCTTCAAAAGTAGTTTGTACTTTCTGCGGCCATTCCCTATTTTTTGGTATTTTTCCCCAAAAAAATGTAAAGCACTTTTGAGCTTATATGAAGGATGTCCTATTTTTCATACCTTCTTTGGTAAAAAGTGATTTTCTGGCTACACGATTTTTAATCGCTGAAAGGTGCTGTAATAAATAAGGCAGGTTAGATATCTCCTGATACACAATAATATATTGCCTGTTGGAATAGTATGGAGCCCGTGCCGAAGAGGGTGGTTCTGACTTAAACCGATGTAACCCGCAACCGAAACAAAGTTGGCCAAGTCAGATCCACCCCCGGACTTGTGTGGGGCGTGTTATCGGGTTAATCCTATTAGTTCATAGGGATTGGAGCCGGCCGTAACCATTTTTTCGTATAGATCCCCTGTCATTGCAAAAGTGCCGGAGATTGTTACAAATTTTTCGGGTTGATCCAGGAATTTCAGCAGAGCAAAGGCCATGGCGGGTTTGGCACTCTCCTTGGGAACAAGGGCCTGGACCTTGCTGAAATCAAAGGAAAAGACAATAACTTTTCCAATATTGGTTTTTTTGTCGGCGATGAGCACAATGGCAGCAGGGTTATCAATGGTGATTTTCTCCTTTTGTGCCTTGGTCAGTTTTTTTACGATCATGCCGCCTTTGCCGGGTGTGGTATCGAGCATGGCCATGAATGCATCTTCCTTGCACCACACCGGGCAGGAGATAATGGTGTACTTTTCTCCTTTTTTTAGCGGATAGTCTCTTTGAATCATCCTTGCAATGAGATATCCTGAGGTTATGCCGGGGCAGATATGGTTGTGCAGTTCGGCACACTTAAAATAATCATAGGGTGCGCCAAGGGCCCAGGAACCGGCAATCGTGGAAATGGTGAATAGATCAGGGCCGCAGAAACGGTCTTTATTCTCCCAGAACGATTTTTCGGAAACTGTTGCCGGAGAGAGATTCATCGTTTCCTTTATTTTTTTTTCATCGCTCCATGTAATGATGGCAGCATCTCCGGTGGTTTTATGGAACAACGTGATGCTGAGGGGATTTGTCTGGGGCCTTTGGAAAAATAGCATATTCTGTCCGCCGGTTGTGCAGCCTGTCATCTGTTCCAACAGTAGCACCTTTTCAATGCCGAAGGTGTTGTCCTGCCTGAGGTAGGGGGCATTTGTCACCACCAGCAGATCCGGAGCCCCTTTTTGAACATGGATCTCCTCCATACCTTGTCTGATCATCTGTTTCAGATCAGGTTCAGCAGCATTGGCCTGTACCAGAGCAACCATGAAAACAACGATCACCAACATAAAATTCTTAAAACAGCGCTTCATTACTAAATCCTCCATATGTTAAGTTTTGGGCATGATTATAATACCAGCCACTCGTCACAATTGCCGGTGTTTTAATCAAGCTCTAAGTTTTCACTTGATGAGTTCAAGTCAATCTGTTTTTACGAATAACGACCCTGGTAAGCCCCCTATGTTGTGATTGAAGTTTAAGCTATTATTTTCCAGCCTGCTGTATAAAATTTTACATAAAAAGCCGACCCCAAAAAAAAAGCCACAAAGGTATGACAGATATAACATCCGTCCATTACCTTCGTGGCATTTTTGTTGGGCCCGAAACTCAACGCCATGGGATAATCAGCGTTGATGAGCACTTGTTTGTTTATCGAACCACTTTTAAAAAGTAGTTATAAGGCTATATTTCCAAAGTCATCTTCTTGATGAATTATGAGCAGTGTGTAATAAATAAAAATCAGCTTGTCAATGCTTTTTGAACGATATTTCTGAATGAGTTGACCGTGCGCCGTAAATTACAGTGGTCTCGGTGGTAACGGAGCTAAAGTCCAATGAAACAGATAGATCTATTCAGCTGAAATGTAAAGTTGTGGTGAAGATCTCAGATCAGACATCTAAGGATGCCTGTTCTTTTATATTGTCATATCGTGTGTCAAACGGACAAAGAAGTGATAATAAAATTTCGGAAAACAATTCTCCCGGAAAGGGGGGATTACGGCTGACCTGACCGTATTGGATACAGTGACTGGCTGAAAAGAAACCCAGGCGATTTTTCAACCGTACGATGCCCTTGCCAGCGAATGCATTTGCTGGCAAGGGAGAGAAAGACAATGGGTAAATTACCTAATGGTTTAAGAGAAAACTTCCCAGAACATTTGCGGCAACCTGCCCATGAAAATTTCAGAATTTCCCCAATTTACATTGTACTAGGTGATCTGCTACTTGTAAAATCAACGAATCCTAATGAAATTCCTTTCCACCGGGGCATGCGTTTAACAGCCGATGATCATAAATAGTATAGCGGTTGACGGTAAATTTTCTTTTGCCTGCCCCACCCACTTGTGGGAGCCAAAATCATGATAAGGGAGTCGGATTTTATTGATTTACCATTTGTCAGTCCCGGGTTGCTCAATTCTATGCATGTTACCCCGGGAAAACGGTAAATTAAAAACAGCCGGATCCCTAAATTCCGCAATGGCAGATGTCATGATAAGGCTCTTTAACAATTCAGCTACAGGAGATGATATTGATGGCTTTTTCAACAGTAAATTACGAATTGCAGACGCCGGTGAACTTTATTAAACGCAGTGCAGAAGTCTATCCTGAGAAGCTGGCCGTGGTGAATGGCACCCAGCGCTTCACCTACAGTCAGTTCAATCAACGGGTGAATCAGCTGGCAAGTGCACTGAAGAATATCGGCATCGGAAAGGGCGATAAGGTCGCCTTTATTTCGCCCAATATCCCCCCCATGCTGGAAGCCCATTTTGCTGTTCCCATGATCGGTGCTGTTCTTGTTTCTGTCAATATCCGCTTATCTTCCCAGGAAGTGGGGTATATCCTCAATCATTCGGATACCGTGGTGTGTTTTGTGGACAATGAGTTTGCAAATCTGGTACTGCCCATCCTTGACCAGGTGCCTGCTATAAAAACCTTTATCAATATTTGCGATGCCGGAGAGGGATGTCCTCTGGCGGGTACCGATTACGAGTCGTTTCTTGAAACCGGTTCAACCGAAGATGTCCCTGTGTCGGTGGAAGATGAGCGTGACGTTATCGCCCTTAATTATACCAGTGGCACCACCGGAAAACCCAAAGGGGTCATGTATCATCACAGAGGGGCCTATTTGAACGGCCTTGGTGATTGCCTGGAAATGGGAATGAACAGTGATTCCGTTTACCTGTGGACCCTTCCCATGTTTCATTGCAACGGCTGGTGTTTTCCCTGGGCCGTTACTGCGGTGGGGGGAACCCATGTGTGTCTTCGCAAGGTGGACCCGGCGGAAATCATTGGCCTTCTGGAAACAGAGCAGGTTTCGCACATGTGTGCCGCTCCCATTGTGCTGATAGGGATTACCAATCACCCGGCATCCAGTGGTTTGAAGTTGGACAGGCCCCTGGAAATCGCCGTGGGCGGGGCGCCTCCGTCACCAACAATTATCCAGCAGATGGAACGGATTGGTGCCAATATTACCCATGTGTATGGTCTGACAGAAGTGTACGGTCCTTATACGGTCTGTGCCTGGCATAAGCACTGGGACGAACTGCCGGAACAGGAACGTTCAGTGGTACGGTCCCGCCAAGGTGTGGCATACACGGTGAGTCAATTCCTTGATGTTGTTAATCCTGATACCATGGAACCTGTGCCCCGGGACGGAAAGACCATCGGTGAGGTTGTCATGCGGGGAAATATTGTGATGCTGGGATATTATAAGGATGAAGACGCAACGGAAAAGGCCTTTTTCGGTGGGTGGTTTCATTCCGGCGATCTGGCGGTCATGCACCCGGACAACTATATTCAGATCATGGATCGTCAAAAAGATATCATTATTTCCGGTGGGGAAAATATTTCCACTGTGGAAGTTGAAAATGCGATTTATCAGCATCCGGATGTGCTTGAGGTGGCTGTAGTGGCTGTGCCGGACAGCAAGTGGGGCGAAGTGCCCAAGGCCTTTATTACCCTTAAAAACAATTCAAATACCACGGAAACCGATATTATTTCCTTTTGTAAAGACAACCTTGCACGTTTTAAAGCCCCGAAATCCATTGCGTTTTGCGAACTGCCGAAAACTTCCACAGGAAAAATTCAAAAATTCATGCTCCGGGATAAGGAGTGGGGCGATCAGAAACAGCGCGTGAATTAAAAAATGAGGTGGCCCCCCTTTTTTTGAATTGCTATATTGACCTTCGGGGGAAACCCCCGGAAGTCAATATAGGGTTCTCAATTTAGCATCAGCGTCTTGCCTCTGCTGGCGTGGGTAGGTAAGGCGGACTAAATTTTATTCAAGGAAAGGAGACAGGTGTGGAAGCCATAAAAACAAAAGATCCAAGGTTCAGCATCAGATTTGCCCAGCCGGACAATGCGGGGATCGTAGTGGCATATATGAGGAAACTTGGTGCCTATCAGAAAATGGAGGACAAAATCATTGCATCACAAGGGGAGATGCAAAAGATATTGGCCGAGAAAAGAGGGGAAGCTGTTTTTGGTGAATATGATGGAGAAATTGTTGCTTTTGCTTACTTCTACAATAATTCATCTGCCTTTATCGGACAACGGGGAATGTATATAGACGGTTTTTACGTTGATGAGAAGATGAGATTCAAGGGACTTGGAAAAATCACCATGGCTTTTCTTGCAAATCTTGCCATTAATAGAGGATGTAAACGTCTGGAGTGGGGGTGCCTGGACTGGAATGAAACATCCATCAGGTTTTATAAAGAGATGGGGGCCTTTTGCGTTGACAATATGCGCATTTACCGGTTTGCTCCTGACACCTTGAAAAAGGTGGCCAAGCAGTTTTAAAGCCTTCCCATAGGCGTTTCACAGTTGGCTGGGAATAATGGGGAAATAGAGGGCGGTCTCCCCCCTATTTTCCCCTGGCCCATCATGGGATCTCTATGGGGGCTGCTGCTTTAGCATAAACCCATGTGATGACCACCTCCGGGAGAACGGTTCATCACTGATGCCGAGTATGGTTCAGCAGCCCTCCGGCCAACAAAATTTTCTTTTGCCGGTCTGAAAGTTGACAAGAAACTGTCATGGTGAAATTTTGAGTTTTATTCAGAACACATATGGTATCGGGATTTTCCAAAGCAGTTCCGATGGCCTTTACTTCCAGACAATCACCGGCAGTTATCTTGTCATAATCTCCAGGATCATTGAAAATAAGGGGCAGAATTCCAAAATTAACAAGGTTTGCTGCATGTATCCGTTCAATGCTTTTAACCAGCACCATCTTGATGCCCAGATACATGGGACACATTGCGGCATGTTCCCGGCTGGAACCCTGCCCATAGCTCTCTCCTGCCACAAGGATATTGTGACGCTGTGCCTTTTTATTGATAAGACAACGCTCTGAAAAATCAGCGTCAATATGCTCAAAAACGTAACGGGCATAGGTTTCAATATTGCTTCGGTATTTTAACCGGGGGCCGGCGGGCATAATATGATCTGTGGTGATGTTGTCTTCCAATTTGAGCATCACCTCCCCTGCAATATAGGGGGGCAGGGGGTCGTTTTTCGGGGGAGTACCGATATTTGGTCCCCTTAAAATTTTAATATCTTCGTTGGTTTTAGAAGGAAAAACAAACAAAGAATCATCAATGGAGAAGGCCTCCGGATCCATCACTGTGGGATAAGATACATGGGTATCTTCCGGACGTGTGACTTTGCCGTTAAGGGCTGAAAGTGCTGCAATTTCAGGGCTGACAAGGTATATTTCAGCCGTCTGAGTGCCGCTTCTTCCTTCAAAATTTCTGTTGGATGTCCTCAAAGAGATGCCATGACTTCCAGGGGAGAAATGATTTCCAATGCAAAAGCCACAGGCATTCTCCAGAATTCTGGCACCGGAATTGATCATCTTTAATAATGTACCATTCTGGGTAATCATCTGAAAAACCTGCCGTGATCCCGGGGCGATTCCCAGACTTACATTTCTGTGCACAGTATTTCCATCCAGGATTTCACCCACTGCTGTCATATCCCGGTATGAAGCGTTTGTACAGGAGCCAATGCATACTTGATCCACTTTCATCCCTTCCAGCTCTCTTATGGATTTTATATTTCCCGGAGAATGGGGACACGCGGCCAGAGGTTCAAGTTGTGCCAGGTCAATATCCAATATTCTTTCATACTGTGCCTGGGGGTCCGCTTTCAGCTCGATCCAGTCCGATTCTCTCTGCTGGGCCTTTAAAAATGTCCTGGTATTGTTATCTGAAGGGAAAATCGACGTCGTCACCCCCATCTCTGCCCCCATATTGGCAATGGTTGCCCTCTGGGGAACGGATAGTGTCGCTACCCCCTCCCCCCCATATTCCAGGATGACTCCCACATTTCCCTTTGTTGAGAGAATGGACAACATTTTCAGCACAATATCCTTTGCCGTCACCCATGGCCGCAGCTTTCCTGTCAAATTAACTTTATAGACCTTGGGACACAGGGTATAAAAATTACCCCCCCCCATGGCAACGGCAATGTCCAGGCCACCCGCCCCAATGGCCAATTGTCCGATTCCCCCGCCTGTGGTGGTGTGCGAATCACTTCCCAAAAGGGTGGTCCCGGGTTTGCCGAATCTTTCCAGATGAACCTGGTGACAGATGCCGTTCCCTGCCCTGGAGTGAACCACGCCAAATTTTTGTGTCACACTTTGCAGGTAGGCATGATCATCGTTGTTTTCAAATCCGATCTGGACGGTATTATGATCCACATAGGAGAGGGACAAATCGGTTTGAACCTTGTCTAACCCCAGAGCTTCAAACTGTAAGAATGCCATGGTACCCGTGGCATCTTGGGTCAACGTCTGATCGATTCTTATCCCTATCTCTTTGCCTATGACATATTCACCCGCTTTGAGGTGAGCCTTTAAAATTTTTTCTACAATATTTTGCGCCATCCATCTGTACCTTTTGTTTTTTTATATGAAAGTCTCACCAATATGCTGGAATTAAAGAACTTTCTTTTTTCGTTGTGGCAGGTTCTTCTGCCATGTATGTTTATAAGAAACTCCGTCCAAAGTGCTGTAATAATGAGAGTTTCAACTTTCGTTGTGGCAGGTGTTTACTGCCATGTATGTTATATGAAAAGGTAGT